>DATGXP010000365.1:0-4797 GCA_035298845.1 Chitinophagales bacterium | reverse complement strand
ATAGTTATCTACTCCAAATACCTGCGCATTATTGGCTGTTATTTTATTTCGTGCACCTACGGCAAAGCTGTTTAAGCTGGTTATAGTATCAAGGGCACCAACTATCAGGCTGTGATTGCCTGTCATTTGGCTGGATGCACCAAATGTGCCATTGCCATTTACCGATAGCGCTACCCCGGGGTTTGCGTCACCTATGCCTACATTACCGGCAGCCTGTACCCGCAGTCTTTCGGTGTTGTTTGTTTTTACCACCCAGTCAACGGCGTTGGTAGTACCTATAAAATTAGTGCCGGCTGTGGTGCCTGTGTTACCGGTAAGGCCCCAGGCATTCAAAGAGCCATCGGCACCGGTGGCTCCCGTTGCCCCCGTTGCTCCTGTTACTCCCTGAATGCCCGTTGCCCCATTGCTGCCAGTAGCACCCACCGCACCGGTAGGGCCTGTTGCTCCCGTTTCTCCTTGTATACCTGTGGCTCCGATAGCTCCTGTTACTCCCTGAATGCCTGTGGCGCCCGTTGGTCCGCTGCTGCCGGTAGGTCCTGTTTCTCCTTGAGCGCCAGTGGCTCCCGTTGCTCCTGTTACTCCTTGAATGCCCGTAGCCCCGGTAGCGCCATTGTTGCCAGTAGCGCCCATCGCACCGGTAGGCCCAGTTTCGCCCTGTATACCGGTTACACCGGTTGGCCCTTGTATACCTGTTGGTCCTGTAAATCCTGTTAGCCCCGTAGCACCAGTAGCTCCTGTTGGACCCGAAATAGCCGGCAATGCCTGCCAACTGCCATTACCGGCTGCATCACTTTGTAACACATAGCCGTTGGTAGCCCCATTGCTCATGCGGAAATACTTGCTGGTCAGGCTATCATTAATAGTTACACTATTGGTGCTAAAATTGCCGTAGATAAGGGGCGCACTGGTGTTAGAGTTATCGATGTACAGCCGGCTACTGGCGGTGGTATCCATAGAGCCTGATTCGCGCCCTATAAACACGTTGTTACTACCTATGTTGTTTGCGCCGCTTTGGTAACCTATAGCTACATTGCCACTGCCATTTGTATTTTGCAGGGCCCCTAAGCCCATAGCCACATTAAATGAACCATTGGTAAGGTTTCTCAAGCTGTATAAACCTATGGTAGTGTTGCTTACACCTGTGGTGTTAAAGCGCAAGGCATCTACCCCCAGCGCGGTGTTTTGGGCACCGGTAGTGTTACTAAGCATACACCAAAAACCTATAGCCGTATTGCTATGTCCACTGGTAGTGTTACCCAATGCCTGGTAACCCATAGCGGTGTTGTTTACGCCGTTGGTGTTGCTCCTCAGCGCGCGGTAGCCAACACCAACATTGGCACCACCTGTCGTATTTTGTTGCCCGGCATTGTATCCTACAAATACATTTGCATTGTTTGTCTGGTCATCGTTAATACCCGCAGCTTCGCCTACAAACACCGATTGACCGGTATTGTAGGTTTCAATCACCCCGCGTGTAGTTACCCGTACGCGAAGGGTGTCTCTGGTACGTATATCAAGTGCCTGGTTATCGGTAGTGCCAATAAAGTTAGTGCCGGCAGTAGTACCGCTGTTACCCTTTATTTTCCAAAATGGGAAAACAGTGTTTTGGGTTTCGGCCTGCGAAAGGGCCTGGCAATAAAATGCTAGTAGCAGTACCGGTAATAAATACTTGCGCAACATGGCTAAGGGGTTTTAATAACTGTGCGATGCAAACGTAAGTGCATGCAGACTCAAACCCACTTAACAAAAGCTAATTAAGAAATGAGCGGAAAGGAATTAACTATTTCTTTTTACCGGTGCTTATCCTTTTTCGAATGCGCGATAACGATACAGGGTTTATGCCCAGGTAGCTGGCAAGATATTTTAACGGTGCCTGCTCTATCAGGTACCCGTGTTTTGCAAGCAGGCGTTGGTAGCGTTCTTCGGGCTTGGCTATGGTAAAATCTTCTACACGCTCTATCGCATTCATTAATGTTTTTTCCAGCGCATCCATATATAGTTTATTAAACTCAGGCTCTTCTTCGCCCAGCTTGCGCATGGTAGGATAATCAAAAGTGATTAACATGCTTGACTTCACTGCTTCAGTAGTTTCGCTGGCAGGCTGTTGTAAAAACAGACATTTGTACGGAGCTATAGATTGTAACTCGGTGGCAAATACGACCGTTATCTGCTCGCCGTTGTCATTCATAATGTAATTGCGCAAAAGGCCCTGCATTACAAGCGCTATGCGGTTGTGCCGCTCACCTTGTTTTATAAATGTTTCTCCCTCCTGCAGCACCTGAATTTCTCCCAGGCTCATTAATTTAGATATGGTAGTATCGGTAAGGTAGGGGAATGCCTTTTTAATTTTTAATATAAACTCCTCCATAAATGATAGAGTTAAATGTAGTAAAAAGCAACAAAATGGATGAGCAGGTGCGTGGCAATCACTATTCTATAACCAGGCTTTTTACCTCCTTCCCAAAACGGCCTTTAAGCTGTATAGTATACATGCCCTTTGCCAATTGCGAAATTTCAACCGGTATTACCGATTTACCTCCCGGCAGGTTCATGTTTTTTGTATAGCATATTTTGCCTACAGCGTCGGTAATTACCAGTTCCGTTTGTCCGGCTGTTGCAATATTTACACTTAAGTTAAAGTTGCCTTTATTGGGGTTAGGAAATATGCTGAATGAAACACCATTAGATACGTCTTCGATGCCAAGGCATTCTGCTACGGTTATGGTAAATGAATCGCGGGATGTGCAATTGTTTACATTGGTGTATTCATAGTATAGAGTATTGCTGCCAAAGATAGCTACCGCAGGGTCGAAATTAGTACCGCTTACACCGGTTCCCGAAAATGTTCCTCCGGTTGGAGAAATAAAACCAGTTAACGGAAAAGCTGCCCCATCTGTGCAATAGGTGCTATCGGTTACATTTTTAGTAAGGGCAGTTACATCCTGCACCAGTAAATTAAATTTTCCGATGCTTTGGCATCCATCCTGATTTTGGTGTACAAAGTTAATAGTGGCTAAACCTGCACCGGCACTGGCCGGGTTAAAAGTTGAATTATCATTGGCTACGCCGTTGCCCGAGTATGAACCAGCCTGGTTATAAAATCCGGTAAGCGAAACAGCGGGGCTATTGAAACAAAAAACGCTGTCCAATAGATTTTTTTCCAGTGTAGTAGTGTCGTTTACCTGTAGGGTAAGAGCAGCCTGTGATACGCACCCGAACTGGTTAGTGTAAGTATATACCACATTCGTACTTGCCCCGTTAGATAATGCGGGGTTAAACATATTATTGCTTACAGCAGGGCCGGAATAAGTACCGCCCGTAGGTTGTAAATAATTATTTAGTACTACCGCAGAGCTGTTTTTACAAAATGTTGTAACACCCGTACCTGTGGTTATGGCTGTCGTATCTGTCAATTGCACATATACCGAATCGCTCATGCTCTGGCAACCGGCGTTTTGTGTTTTACTTACCTGCACCTTATACCAGCCGCTTTGTACAGCTGCATACTGATAGGCCGTAGCGCCGTTTATAACTCCATTACTGTTATACCACTCGTAAGATAAGGTATCGCCCTGTAGCGCCGATACTTTAACCGGGCTGCAGCCGGTAATAGTATCCTGCAATGAGATAAATGCCACCGGATTGCAGTTGCTGGTTTCGGTAAGGCGATAAATGCGCCCGTTGGCCCTACCGGCTATGTATAGTTCTCCCAGGTTATCTTCTCCAAATGTGCCAATGTTATTGGTAAGAAAACCAGTAGTGCCGTTTATAGCAACAGCAGGTGAGTCTGTATCAAATGTATTGTTGCCTAAATTCCGGGTGCTCCATATACGGCCATTACAAAAGTCAGAATGCAGATATAGGCCGAATAGCTTTGAATATTGTGCCCCTCTGTAAACATAACCACCGGTTACAGAGCATATGGTACCCGTTTGTGGCGTTTCAAAAATGGGGTCTACAAAAGTAAGGCCGGCACAGCCGGATGAGTTATAGGCATGTAAGCCCTCGCGGCACCGCCAGCCGTAATTTTCTCCGCCCGCACTATTTGCGCTCTGAAAATCAATTTCCTCGTAAGCATCCTGGCCTACATCACCAATCCACATATCGCCGGTGATACGGTCAAAGCTACAACGCCATGGATTTCGTACACCATAAGCCCATATCTCTTCCTTAACATTGGGTTGCCCCACAAAAGGATTGTCTGTAGGTATGATATAGGTCGTGTCAGGATTGCTTACATCTATACGAAGAATTTTACCCAGGTAAGTGTTTTTATTTTGGCCATTACCTTGTGGGTCTCCACCGCTGCCACCATCGCCTTGGGTGTCGTATAAATATCCATCTTGTCCAAACATTAGGGTGGCACCTTTGTGATTGGTGTATGGGTGCGCAAAAGTGAGCAGTATTTTCTCGCTGTTGGGATCTGCTTGCGTTGAATCGTTTGCCATTACCGAAAAACGTGAAATACGTGTTGAGCCATTACCGGTGCCGTTAATATAGTTTACATAAAAATAACCATCCTGTTTATAGTTCGGGCTAAACGCTAAAGACAAAAGTCCCTGTTCATTGCCCGATGAATTAACCAAAGGATCTATATTTAAAAAGGGGGTAGTTTGCTTGGTGCCATCCTTATAAAGGATACGGATGTACCCGGCCTGTTCTACAATAAAGAGCCTGTTATCTCCACAGCTTTTTATATCCACAGGGCTAGTGTAGCCAGTCGCTAGTGTCACCATGTTTATTGACGGCACCTGTGCCATCGCTGCCAGCATTAAAAAAAGGCTGCCGAAGAAGAGT
>DATGXP010000364.1:0-3367 GCA_035298845.1 Chitinophagales bacterium | reverse complement strand
TGTTCCGGTTAAATTAACATTCTGGCCGGCTACTACAAGCGAACAAAACAAGGCCAGTATTACATATAAATTCCTCATTGCGAATTTTTCGATACAAACCAAAAATAGAATTTTTCGGTTTGTTGGGTTACGTATAAAGCGAATGTTATCAACAGCCCTAAAACAAAAATGGAATGAACGCTAGACGGTCATTCCATTTTTGTAAATGGCTCATTTATAGTATTTTATTCGCCAGAAACTTTTTTGTTTTTGGCAAGGGCGCTAAAGTTATAGCTCAATTGTAAAGTATAGCTGCGTGGTGCTTCAAAACGGCCCGGACGTGGCATCCACTCCCAGTTAGCTACGTTTTTAATAATGAAAGCCAGCTTAAAAGCATCTACCGGTTTGTAGGCAATAGCCATGTTCACAATGTTATCGCCGCGGTAGTTAGCTGCTTCTTTGGCATCGCGGTAGTTTTTCAAAGCCACAAACGACTGAATATCATAAACGATAGGCACCAATTTGGTGAAAAAATCGCTTACAAACGCATAATCTATGTTCTTTTGGTAACCTACAAATTGGTAGTCTAAGTTAAATTCAAAGCGCTTATGCACGATATTGAATAATAACTTTAACTGGTGAACCGGACGATACTTAAGTGTGTTTGTGCTCGATGAAGAGGTCATACCATAAGTAATCTGGTTCAGGGTATCAAAGCCAGCCGGTGCATTGGCGCTGTTAAATGAGTTTTGGAAAAGCCCTAAACCTGCACTTGGCTTAACAGTATCGCCGTTCAGGTCAAACAGTGTAATAGCTTTATTCCAGTTAAGTGCTTTCGAGTTGATAAAGGTATAACCAATCAGGAAGTTCATCTCAGTTTCTTTAACCACAGTTTGGATACCAAAGGCAGCATCTACCCCTAAAATACGGGTGGTTCCCACGTTTTGCGAAGAGAAACCAGCGCCCGGGCTGCTGATGCCGTCATATTTGCCAAATGGGCCGAACATAAACTCCATCATATTCTCATATTGATTCAAAAAGCCTGCAACATCTACGTAACCCGTAGTAACGGCAGTCTTGCCAAAACGGAAGCCTTGTTTTAAACCCACTTCAGCGCTGTAACCGGTTTCTGGTTTCAGGTTCTTATTAGGGAAAATTTCGATAGCACCCAACTTGGTGGTAACGAATAATTCAGCAATTGATGGATAACGGAAACCCTGGCCAAAAGATGCGCGGATGTACGTAGCTTCTGCCGCCTGGTAGTTAAGTCCCAAACGGAATAGCGGGTAGGTAAGGTCCTTTAAGCTGTTTTTGCCATCCACGTTAAAATACTCCCAACGGGCACCCAACGATACGTTCAGGCGGTTGAAAAATTTACCATCTACCTGCGCATAAACTGAAGCATTGTACGCATCGTGGCGTTTGTCGCCAAACAGGTACGGCATAGGGTAATAGCCTAATGAATCAGTTAATGCCTGGCGAACAGAATCCGGCGTTGGGTCATTTGGATTGTCAGGTGGGCGTACTTTATCTATCCTGCCACCCACACCTGTTACAAAATTAAATTTCACTTTGTCAGAAACTTCAAAAGCACGCTGGTAGCTAAAGTCAATAATATGGCGGTGGGCTATTGAGCCTTGTCCGGTACTGTTTACGTTAGATGAGTTTAACCAGCGGTAACGGAACGATAGTCTGTTACCTTCTTTATCCGAGTAGTTGATGAATGGGTCTATCAGGTAGCGGCCGTTATCGTATTGCGTAATAGTGTTTACAAGCGGTTTATATGCTTTGTAACCGGTGCTATCCCATAAGAAGAATGTTTTACCCCAGCTCCAGTAACCCAACAGGTTTACACCTATGTTAAGACCTTCAATCTTTTTAAAGCGGTAACGGATTTTTGCATTTATTCTAAAATCCTGGTTGTCCGATGAATCCAGATAACCTTTATCGTTGTTATAAGCAGCACCTGTAGTTATATCAAACTGGCCTACTTTACGGCGGTCGGCAAAGTTAAAGCCGGCAAAGTAACGTGGCTGGCCTACCCACCACTTCATACTGCGGGTTTTGGTAGGGCCTTCATAAAAACCAGCATAGGTTTGGAGTTTAGTATAAGGCTCGTCGGTAGGGTATGCCATACGGGCGTTTATTACACCGTTCAAGGCACCGCTACCATATATGGCAGAGGCTGCACCCTTTAATACTTCTATCTGCTCAATGTTTTCTACGGGTATCATGCTCCATTTGGCATCATCAGCATCAGCAGTTGTAATAAGTAAATCATCGTACAATACGGCCACACGCGAACCTGCACCGTAGCTCCAGCCCGAACCACCACGAATGTTCACCTGCCCGTCGGCAATGGTTACACCTGGTATTTTCTGCACCCCGTTCGATACATCCGTTACGTTCTGGTTGCTAAGTACATTGCCTTTCATCACCTCCAGCGATACTGTTTCTTCGCTTGCCTTTTTCTCATACTTACTACCTGTAACCACCACCACATCTATCATGTTTTGCTTTTCTTTCAGCGTTACGTTTAGTGTTTTGGTTTCACCGGCTACTATAGTTACCTTAAGCCTTTGGTCCTCTTTGCCAATATACTTTATGGCTACATCGTAGGTGCCCGCAGGCAGGTCTTTAATCTCAAAGTTACCATCAAAATCAGTAACCGCAGCCTGGCCCTTGCTCGCATCTATTACCACATTGGCAGATATTAGCGGGTCGCCGTTTTCTTCAGAAATTTTTCCCGATAGTTTACCCGTTTGAGCGTACATGCTAAGCGATAGAATACTAAAGGCAAGAAGTAGCAGGTGTTTAGAAAACTTCATAAGTGCTTTTTGTTTAAGTTAAAATTGTTTAACGATACTAATGGTTTAGATGACGTACCGTAACTATTCCATACGGGTGATTAAGTTTCGAACAAAAATAGTTTTTTAAAGAAAACGACCAAGTAGGTAAATAAAACCGTAACAAAAAGGTAATAGATTGAAAATCAGCCTATCGGGCCTGTTGGCGCGATGCTTTATATTTCAGCGCAGCAGCCACCAAACCACCAAACAATGGATGCGGATTGTAAACAGTAGATTTCAGTTCAGGGTGAAACTGCACCCCAATAAAATAGCGGTGTGTTGGTATTTCTACAATTTCTACCAGGCCGTTATCAGGGTTTTTACCTGTAGCTATCATACCAGCCTGTTCAAACTGCTGTAAATACTTGCTGTTGAACTCAAAGCGATGGCGGTGGCGCTCGCTGATGTGTTCGTTTTTATACAAGCCAATAGCTAATGAATTAGGGGTAAGGTCGCAGCGGTAAGCGCCCAGTCGCATGGTGCCGCCTTTGTTTTTAACCTTCTTCTGCTCCGCCATCATATCTATTACCGGAAAAGGG
>DATGXP010000363.1:0-4739 GCA_035298845.1 Chitinophagales bacterium | reverse complement strand
GTACCTCTTCTATCTGGTCGTTGAAGGCTTCATTATAAGCCTGTTTTAGTAATAAGTTTTTTTCATCGTATTCATTAAACACAGTAAACAACAGGGAAGAAGAAGATTGTAAATGTTTACTCTTAACACCCGCGCCCGGATATCCCCTGAAGACCAGGCCGGCTATAACGGCTATACCTCTGAATTTGCGCCTGGCCATTTCGGTAGCATTCACGCTTTTCTGAATGTCGGCTATCAGGTCATCGGTGCTGAATAGCTGCTGTAGTATTTTATTGTCTACCGGTATAGGCTGGTCGCAGAGTAACTCAAATCCATAGTCGTTCATGGCTATAGAAAATGTAAGTGGTTTAATTAAACTCAAGCGGTAGGCAAGGAGAGAAGCCATTACCTCGTGCACCAGGCGGCCCTCAAAGGGGTAGATAAACAAATGATGCCCGTCTTTGGTTTCTATATACTCTACCAGCGTTTCATTTTCATCCGGCACGTGCGAGCGCTCTGCCTGTAAATCGAATAATGGCTTTAATTCTTCTATCTCCGATTCTACAACAGCTTTTACCTTGCCCACATGGTTAGCCGATGCGTAGGTGCGGCGTAACACTTCGCCCAGGTCGGAGCTGAGAGGCATTCGCCCGCCGTTCCAGCTGGCTATTATCGCCTTCTTGTTTTTCGATTTGCGTACCAGCACATCCATATCTTTTATCATTACATATTCTACGTTTCTGCCAGCCAGCGAAAACACATCGCCGGGTTTCAATTTAGAAATGAAACTTTCTTCCATGCTGCCTATGTAGCCGCCCTTCATAAATTTTACGCGTATCATGCTTTCGCCTACTATGGTACCTATACTCATTCGGTGGCGCATAGCCAGTTTACGGTTGTTTATCTGGTACAGGCCATCGGTAATTTCTACTTTGCGGTATTCATCGTAACTGCCCAGCGAACTGCCACCGGTGGTAATAAAATTCAAAATCCACTGCCATTCATCATCGGTTAATTCTTTAAAAGCATAAGTTGTACGTATCTCATCCAGTGTTTCTTTTCGCCTGAAACCTTCGCCCACGGCCAGGGTGCATAAATACTGCAACAGCACATCGTAAGCGTTTACAATGGGTTGGCGCTGTTCAATTATGCTTTCGCGCACCGCTGTTTTAAGTGCGGCTGCTTCTGCTAACTCCAGTGAGTGGGTGGGCAGCATATAAATTTTACTGACCGCATCGGGTGAGTGGCCGCTACGGCCCGCACGCTGTAAAAAGCGCGCTACCCCTTTTGGCGAACCCACCTGTATAACTGTATCTACCGGTCTGAAATCCACCCCCAAATCCAGCGATGAGGTACACACTACCACCTTCAAAGTGCCTTCGTGCAAGGCGTTCTCTACCCACTCGCGCACCTCGCCCGATATAGACCCGTGGTGCAAGGCTATAATGCCTGCCAGTTCGGGGTGTGCATTAAGCAGGGTGTGAAACCACAGCTCAGACTGACCCCGCGTATTGGTGAAGAGCAGGGTTGTCTTGCTTTGCTCAATTATGGGTATCACCTTATCTACCATGCGGGTGCCTAAGTGACCAGCCCAGGGAAATTTCTCTATAGAGTCGGGCAATATTGATTCTATCTCTATTTTTTTGTGAAGGTTAGCTTTTACAATAATACCTTTCGGCGCATCGCTGCCCAGCATTACCTCCATAGCTTCTTTCATATTGCCTATAGTGGCACTGATAGCCCATATACGCAAACCACCCGGTTGTGCAGCCCGCAGTCCCTTTAACCTGCTTAATGCTAACTCAACCTGCACACCTCGTTTGGTGCCTAATAGCTCGTGCCACTCATCTGCCACTACCGTTTGCAGTGTGCTGAAAACCTTTGGATATTCTTTTTGCGCCAGCAACAGGTGCAGGCTCTCAGGTGTTATAATTAATACTTCGGGCAATCGTTTTTTTTGTTTGGCTCTTTCGCTGGTGCTGGTATCGCCGCTACGCATGCCTATCTCCCAGGGCAGGCTTATAGCATCGCATACTTCCTGCATGGCGCGTTGTAAGTCTTTAGCCAATGCGCGCAGAGGGGTAATCCAAAGTAGTTGTAACCCGTTTTGCTTTTTAGTTTGCCAGTCTTTGGGGTGCTGGTTAATCCATTCCATAAGTACCGGTAAGTACAGGGCAAATGTTTTTCCGAAACCGGTTGGGGCGTTCAGCAAACCTGAATTACCCTGCAAATAATTTCTCCAGGCATCGCGCTGAAATTCGAATGATTTCCATTCAAGCGCCTGCATCCAATCTGCTATTACCTGTTCGCCGGGAGTTATCTTTGGTGGTTTCATCTGCATGGTAAAGAACAGTAACTTTGCCAGAAATACGAAAGCTTATTTTTAGGCAAAATGGGATGTGCGCTTTGCGACATTCTTGTTCGCATAGTCGAAAATTTGTCAACCCAAAATGATGTTAATATATTGATTGTCAAATAGTTATATTTTTGAGTGTCAACCCAAATTTTGCCAGGTGTCAACCCTGCTCAAAAAAATATTTATGTTAAACACGGTATAAAATTATAGTACAGTTTTCTGCTGGTTTTAATTACTCTACGCTACCGGTGCCATAGGTTTTAAGTAATGTTTTCAAGTCGTCCAGTGTATTAATCTCTTCTACCGGCTTATCTTTTCGCCAGCGCAACATGCGCGGAAACCGCACGGCCACACCGGATTTATGCCGTTTACTTTCGGCAATACCTTCAAAACCTATTTCGAACACCAACTCCGGTTTAACGGTGCGCACCGGTCCGAATTTTTCTATAATGTTCTTTTTTATAAAGGCATCTACCTGTGCAAATTCTTTATCGGTAAGGCCGGAATAGGCTTTGGCAAAAGTTACCAGGTTGCCTTCATTATCGCGCACTGCAAACGTATAATCGGTGTACAGGCTGGCCCTGCGCCCCGAGCCTTTTTGTGCAGCCACCAGCACTGCATCTATCGATAGCGGGTCTACTTTCCATTTCCACCAATCGCCCCGTTTGCGGCCAGCCTGATAGATGGCGTTCTTACGTTTCAGCATTACACCTTCACTCACGTTTTCGCGGCTTTGCAATCTTTTATTGGTAAGCTGCTCCCAATCTATAAAATCTATTACCGGTGAGGCCATTAGCACAAACCGGTTGTACTCTATTGGCTGGGCTAGATTTTGCGTGTATTCTTCCCGGATATCTTTTACCAGTTGCTCAAGTTTAATCCTGCGTTCGCTCTGCGGTAGGGTGCGCATGTCCTCGTAGTTTAATTCGAGTACATCGTATGCAATAAAAGCCACCGGTGCCTCCTGCAGTATCTTTTTGCTTACGTTTTTTCTGCCTATGCGTGTTTGCAATGCACTAAAAGGAAGTGGCTGACCATTGCTAAAGCAGATTATCTCCCCGTCAAGCGCGGTGCCATCCGGCAGCAGGTCTTTCAAAACCTGGTATTCGGGAAACTTATCTGTTACCAAATCTTCACCGCGGCTCCATACAAAAAGCTCTCCTTTGCGTTTTATTATCTGTCCGCGTATACCATCCCACTTCCATTCGGCCTGCCACTCTTCGGGTGTTCCCAATGTTTCAATGGCTTCTTCTACCGGGTAGGCCAGGTAAAAAGGATAAGGCTTAGATGCATCTGTATCGGTATGCTCACCGGTTACCAACTCGCTAAAGGTAATAGTAGCCGGGTCCCATTTTCCGCTGATGCGGTGGGTCATAACTTGTGCATCTGTCTCGTAAATTTTAGCCAATGCGTTTACCACTAATGCCTGCGACACACCAATTCGAAATGTGGCGCTCATCAGCTTATTAAATACAAATAGTTCTTTGGTGCCCAGTTGTTTCCACGCACTGGTTATAGCTTCTTTTTTTTCTTCTTCTGTTTTATCCTGCAGGTCTATCAGGTAATGCATCCAATAGGAGAGGGGCTTGTCGCTCACGCTAGTTGATTCGGGCAGTGCCAGCGCTATAGTTTCGCCAAGGTCGCCTACATTGCTGTAACTTTCTTCAAACAGCCATAAAGGTATACCGGCTAACTCTGCACACCACACATGCAGCAAAGTAGAATTTACCGTGCGCTTAGGCCTGCGGCCTGTAAACAAAGCCAGCGCCCATATCTTATCTTCTTCGTTGGCTGCTGTAAAATACCGCACTATGGCACTAAGTTTCTCGTTTGTTTTAGTGCTGGCACTTACTTCCTCTATCAATGTGGCAAATAATTTCATGGTGCCGGTTCCTCCGTTATTTGTTCTTCCTCATTACCGCTTACGCTCATCGGAATATCCTCATTGGTTTCGTCACCATATTCCGTTTTTACTTCCTGTGCCTCTATGCCAATCTCATTTAAGTACCTGCTGAATACAGATTGGTAGCCATGGGTTACAAATACTTTGCCGGCACCGGTGTCCTTTATGGCGCTTAGCAGGCCGGGCCAGTCGGCATGGTCACTTAAGGCAAAACCTGCATCGGCATTGCTACGTCGCTGTGCTCCGCGTACCTGCATCCATCCGCTACATACGCCTACCGACAGAGGTTCAAACCTTTTCATCCACGGTGAGTTTTGGGCTGATGGCGGTGCTACTATCATAGTGCCTTCCTCTTTAATTTTTGAATACTGCCAATGGGGTATAGGGTATACCGGTAAACCAAAATCCACATAAGCTTTTTGCGAATTGTAAACTGCGGCATGCGCATGTATTTTACCAAGGCTTTTATCCAAATGCTCAATTACCCGTTGCGACTTGCCC
>DATGXP010000362.1:0-2067 GCA_035298845.1 Chitinophagales bacterium | reverse complement strand
AGTCTTTACCTCTTCTATATAAAGCTTCGCGGCGTTCAGGTTCTTATCTTGCAGCGCCGATTTTAGCACCGTGCTCATCACATCGCGGCGCATCAGGCGCAGTTGGTCAATATCCTCACCGCCATCCACGTACTCCTTTATATGCTTGGCAACCGTACGCCGGTTTAAACCAGTCGCTTCAGCTATTTTTTGTATGCTGGGCATATAGCCGGTGTTCAGCACATGTTCTCTCACCACGGTGCGTATCCGGTTCAGGCTATACTCGCGCTTCATATCATTACAATTCATTCCCATTAGCCGCGCCAGCCGTCCCTGTAGCGTAGCCTGCTGGTTAGCCAGTTCATCTATACGGTTACTTACCAGCGTGCTCAGTTCCTTTCGTTCCTCTTCAGTTAACTGTCGGTAATAGGTGTCCTCCACATCCGGGTTATTCAATATTACGCACAGGTGAAAGCAAATCTTCTCATGCATAGTTTGTGGCGCTTGCTGCTGGGGCATTACTTCTGTTTCCATAATAATTGTATTTAAGTGTTGTGTAATCGATGGTAAACCCGCTATGGGGTATTTTGGCAAAAAGCGATGCCGTTTGGGTTTTAAATTCTCCTCCTTCGCCGCTACCGCGGCGTTATTTAAGGAGGAGTGGCAGCCGCAGGCTGACGAGGTGGTGTTCTCTATGCTCCCTTTTTGTAAGTCTGTAGCAGTCAGGTTCGACTACTTATTTTGTATTCTATGTATCTATGTTCCTATGTGGTTCAAAAATGTATTCTGTATCAAGGCTGGTTCGCATCGCAATTGCTACTGCAAAAGTAAATACCATCTTTCAGTACATCAAATTTCTGCCCCACCAATTTTATGAGATTACCAAATTTGGTAATGTAAAATTTTGTAATATGTTCCAGGGTATGCACAGAAAGTGCACAAAGGTATACCCACCGGTTTTTCATAAAACACTGATTTCAATCTCTTTAAGCAAAAAAGGTATGCACAGCCATTTTGTGTGCATACCTTGCACCCACCCACAAAAAAAAAGCCGCACAACTTTCGCTGCACGGCTTTATAATAACACACCCCTTGATATTATTTTTTCTTCTTGGCTTGTTTAGCCATAGTGGCCTTTATGCTCTTTTTAATCATATCGTACGGTACGCCAATTATCTGGTTTTCGCGCATGGCGGGCACCCATAGTGTTTTGGTTTTGCAGTCTTTGTAAATATCTGCAGGCCCGTTAATGGTGCGGCCAATGTTTATTTCGGCTGATTGTTTTTTGCAAAGGCTGTAAGCAACCAGGCGGCCCTTATTTTCGGTAGCGCTAACCCAGTCGGTTACTATCAGGCAATGGCCTTTCTTTACAATGCCATCGTACATTCCACCGTTTTGCAGGGCGGTAAATTTTTTGTTGCACAGGCCTACTTTCCCAAAGCTGCCATCGGTATTGTTGCCGCGGCCGTAGTTGGCTACAAACAATTTTCCGCAGCCTTTGGCCAGTCCGTTAGCACCCGGCAGGTCTACCTTAACCGGTAGCATGGTTACCTTGCCTTTCATGTTTATTTTATAGATGGCATTTTTGTCGGTGCTGGATACTAATACCCCGCCGCATACTTTTACCATATCGTTGGCATAGGTTACGCCTTGTTTTTCGAGGCTGGCTTCCCATACTTTTTTACCGGTCTTGATTTTGAAAATAAGCACCTTGTCTACATCGGTTACCAGCAGGTATCCGTGGCCGGCCAACATACCCTTAGGCGAGTTGAGCCCGCTGATAAATTTCTCTTGTATCATCTTGCCGTCTTTGCGGTTGAGCACACTGATAAAGCCATCGCCGTCTTTAGCGGTAGGGTCCAGTTGTGCACCCAGGTTGGTAACATATAATTTGTCGCCTAATGCGATAACACTTTCGGGGTTTTGAAATCCACCTATCTCTTTTAGCTGCGCGCTGGCGGTAAACACCACGGCAAACATCAATACGGCTATTGTTTTAATTGTTTTGGTAATCATGACTTTTTGGTTTGGTTAAATAACTGGATAGCAGTTTGCACAATTCGTGCCAGTGGGTTTTATACCCATAGT
>DATGXP010000361.1:0-1624 GCA_035298845.1 Chitinophagales bacterium | reverse complement strand
TTATTGATTACCTGCTTACCACACCCGAAGAAAAAATACTGATAGCTACGCACGGCCGTTTTATCCGTGCTTTTATGTGTACGCTTACCGGCGCGCCGCTCAGCGATATGGAAAAGTTTCATCACGTTAACCTTTGCCTGTACAAGGTAAACCTACACGATGATGGTAAATTTGAAATAGAGCTTAGCTGCGACCAGCGGCACCTGGAGGATATTTGATAGCTAACGGCATTGCCCCTTTTTTTGATAATACCTGCCGAT
Organism: Chitinophagales bacterium; assembly: GCA_035298845.1. Lineage (GTDB taxonomy): Bacteria > Bacteroidota > Bacteroidia > Chitinophagales > LD1 > Bog-950. Next base: position 1,364 of record DATGXP010000361.1, on the reverse strand, counting down.
AACTATTTTAGGACCCACAATATATTGCATTGGCAAAAACCACACTCATAGCGCTCATCCTATTGGTTTTTGCCATTCCCGTTATACAAAAGTATAGTCACTACCCTACCGACTATAAACTGGACGGTTACACCGAACCGGTGGCTAAACCCCAATTCTCTGCCACCTCTTTTTTTAGCAGTAATTTTCAGGAACAACTCGATGCCTACCTGCAGGAAAATGTAGGCTTTAAAGGCTACCTGATTGCCCTGAAAAATCAAATAGATTACTCCCTCTTCAACAAACTTAACTACACCATTGAGCTGGGCGATGATGGTCAGCTATTTTATTGGAACCACATTGATACCCGGTGTGGCCATTTAACGCTGACAGAAGATAGTTTACAAAAGAAAGCAGAAGAAGCAACGAGGCTTAAAGTGCTGCTCGACTCTATGCACACTAAAATGCTGTTTGTATTAGCACCCGGCAAACCATTCTTTTTTGACGACAAACTGCCGGCACGTTTCAAAAATAAATGTAGTGACGATAATGACTATAAGCGCGTGCTTTCGCTTCTTCAGCAAAATAATTTATCAGTAATTGATTTCAACGCGTGGTTTAAAAGTATTCGGGCTACACAGCCTTATCCCCTGTTTCCGAAGTTGGGAACGCACTGGAGTTACTACGGCGCAACCCTGGCCACCGATAGCCTGGCAAAATATATCGAACGTGAGCTGAATACTGATTTAGCTGATTATTCTATAAAGAGCACCGAAATAACCGCACAGGCCAAAGGAAAAGATAAAGACATGTTCGATTTATCTAACCTGCTACTACCCATACAATCCGACTCTCTGGCTTATCCTGAATTTACATTCGCAACTGCCAAAGGCAAAAAGCCCAAAGTGTTGCTGATTGGCGATAGTTTTAACTGGACTTTGGTAGACACCAAAATGCTGCCCCAATTGTTTTCAGAAGATAGCCGTTTTTGGTTTTATAGAAAGCAACTGTATGACCTGAATGGCAAATGGATATCGGAAAATCCGGATGAGGTTAATCTTTACGAATTGCTAAGAGGCACCGACATCGTAATCTTCCTTTCTACCGAGGCCCTGTACCACCGGTTCGACCATGGCCTGGCCAATGCTGTATTTGCTAACCCTGCCGTTGCCGACAGTTTAAACCAAATACGCTAATGGTTTTCAGCAGCATACTCTTTTTGGTTTACTTCTTTCCGCTGTTTCTGGTGCTGTATTTTATTACACCGGTTAAATACAAAAATTACACCGCCCTTGCTGCCAGCGTTTTCTTTTATGCCTGGGGTGCGCCTAAATTTATATTCGTGGTATTTGCGGTACTTATAGTAGATTACTATATAGGCAACC
>DATGXP010000360.1:0-2730 GCA_035298845.1 Chitinophagales bacterium | reverse complement strand
GAATATTTCCAGGTGCGGGTAGAAGTCTGCGATTCAGTAACGGTAATAGCAGTTCCATTTTGATTTTGAACCAGGCGTTGTGTATCTAATGGAGAAATAGTAGTTTCAAATGGATTAACTATCAAATCCGTTCCATTATCTGTGCCGGTAACTGCCGGATCGGAAGATACAACACGAATACGGTAAGCACTTCCACCTGGTGTATTGCCCGGAATGTTCGCGCTGATTGTTCCTATAGTGGCACCGTTAAGAGTTCCTATTGCAGTAGGATTGACAAAGCTGCCTGTATAGTCTGAAAGCTGGGCGGTAAATACATTACCGGCATTAAATACCACATCACTGGTAAAGTTAACCGCAACCGGAGCCTGCATGCTAGGCGATACATCGAAAGGAGAACCATTGATAGCTGAAGTAGTAAGTGTTGAACCATTGGTAACATCAATTTGCACTTCGCTGCTGGTTACATCATCGCCATATGAATTGGTAGAAACTGCTACTACGTAATAGGAACCGGGAATGGCAAAATTCGGAGTGTAAGAGCTGCCTGTTTCGGCAGGATTAAAACTCACATACCCACTACCGCTGGTAGTGCTATACTTCCACTCCTGAGTGGAAGACTGAGAAGCAAAAACCGCTATTGCTGTACCATTGGTGCTATGCATTACAGTTTGTAAAGAGGTAGGGGCCACATAATTATTGAATTGGTCTACAGTTATGTCGGCACCGTTATCGCTACCCAATACTACCGGGCTGCTAGATACTACGCGGATACGGTAACCTGCGCCGGCAGTAGTTGTGTGCGGGATAGTTGCTGTAATAGTTCCCGAAATAGTGGCTGTTAAAGTACCTATAGGAGTAGGCGAGCCAAATTGGCCCGCATCATCTGAAAGCTGAGCCGTAAATACGTTACCATTATTAAATGTTCCGCTGGTAGTAAACGGAACACTAACCGTAGCATCTGGCGCAGATGGACTGAATAAAAACGGAGAGCCGGCAACTGTGCCCGTAGTTAAAGTGGCACTACCCACAGATATAAGCACCTCGTTGCTAAACACCATTACATTGTTTATCTGGCTTTCGCAAACCACATAATAAGTACCTGCAGCAGCAAAGTTTGGGGTATATGAGGTAGCTCCTGTTATAGCCGGAGAAAAGGAAACGTAAGGTCCGCCTGAGGTAGTAGAATACATCCACTCGCGCCAGTTACCTTGTGGTGTTTCGGTAACGGTAAGTTGCGTTCCGTTTACACCTACCAATATACTTTGCGAAGTAGAAGGTGCAATGCTATTGCCTACTACGTTAAACTGAACTTCGTTACTGGTTACAACCAATCCACCGGGGTACGTGGTTTCAACTACAACATAATAAGTACCTGTGCTGGTAAAGTAAGGCGTATAGAGGGTACCGCTTTGCATCATTCCAAAACTCTGGTAAGGACCTCCGCTAATAGTTGCATATTTCCATTCTCTTGATACAAAACCGGCAGTTTCTGTTACTGTGCGATTTGTACCAGCCGTGTTTACGCCAATATTTTCGGCATTTGAAGGACTAACCGAAGTGGTCACCAGTGTTATTGAGATATTGCTACCGTTATTTATAGTAGCCGTAATAGCTGGAGTGCTCGTTTTTACGCGAATGCGATAGCCCGCGCCAGTAGCTGTGCCTGCCGGAATAGTAGCGGTAATGCTGCCGGATGCCGTAGCCGCAATAGAGCCTATAGCCGTTGGTGATGCGAATGAACCGCCGGCATCTGAAAGCTCGGCAGTTACAGTATTGCCAGCCGTAAAAGTACCGGTAAGGGTAAAAGGAACAGTTACCGATGCACCTTGTGTAGCACTTACATAATAGTTGAGAGTAGCAATAGTGCCGGTGGCCACGGTAGGGTTGTAAATTGCAGTAAACTCATCCAGCCATAAAGTGCTGTTTTGAGAACCGCCCGTTTGGTCGCCGCTACTCGTAGATGATACCAGAATAAAAGCAGGTGTTCTGCTGTCTACATAAACAAAGGGAACCGAAATACGGGTCCAGGTTCCTATTGAAGAAGCTGCACCCTGCCAGATAGCACGTCCAATAATGTTGGCAGAATTATCGGTGTGGTTTCCATTTACAGGAGTTTCCGGTGTTTGGGCATTCCCCACATGCAAACGGGCTTCTACTTTAGGATAGTCGCTGCCTTGTTTTGTAAACCGGTACCAAAATACCAAGCTATCGGGGCGGCCAACAAAGGTCATAGAAAAATCCTGATTAGTACTAATGCTATTGATGTATCCTTCGGACTTATTAGTTGACGGAGCTTCTATTCTACCAGTTGCCAGGGCACCGTTTACTACAGTACCAAGAGCATTACCGCTCACTACTTTCGCGCAATATTGTCCACCGTTAAGTGTGCTGGTATCTCTCCAGCAGGTTTGCGGAGTAAAACCGCTAAACGGTCCATTTGAAGTTTTTGTTGAATTCCATTGGGTAGGTTCGGCTGTGGCAGACGTTGCGTTCTGCCAACTTTCCATACTTCCGTTAGTAATAGTGGTTTGGGCAGCTATGTTGAGCGAAATAAACGCTGCAAAAACCAGCAGTAAAATCTTGTTCATTATTCTGTTTTTTGATTCAGGGCGAAAAATACGCAAGAAAGCCATACCGCCAAACCAGTTATTAACAATCAACAAGCTTTAACGGGGTGTTAATTGCTTTGTATGCCAATTTTAATGAGCCGAAACAAAAAAGCCCGCCGTT
>DATGXP010000359.1:0-3381 GCA_035298845.1 Chitinophagales bacterium | reverse complement strand
ATAAATCCTTCTACCCGGCAGGCCTCTACCGTCATTCGCCACATATTGCCCCGGGCGCATAAATACCCACAAACATCGCCGCAAATAGAATCGCGGTTTAACAATGTAAAAGCAATAACATGGTTAGGGCAACTTGGCGGGTAGCATGACAAATAATTAGGAACAAAACCCGTAATAAGCAATGCACTTGCACCCGGCACTAAGTTAGAATCAGTAGTACAGGTACCGGTGTATGGAGGAAAAGCCGGGTTACACGTCAAGCGGCCCGTTGTTGTATTGCAAAGATCAGCCTGCACTTCCATACTTACCTGGCTGAAGGTACAAAAGGGCGGTGGCAATGGCGGTGTGCCACAAGTATTATCGTAGGTAAGGGAATATTCTACATCCACATACGTATTTGTAATGGCACTATTACCCGGCACATTTACATTCATATGATAATCGCAGGCACCTAAAGCAAGAGATGTAAAACCCATACTGGCCGAAGGCTGGCCGGTTTGGGTAAAGTCGCCGTTTTTGGTAGCACCATACACAGTAGGGTCTATCAGCAAGGGATAGGTGTTATCCACCTTGTTCAACCACTCTACCGGCACCATTGTTTGCAAAGTATAAGTATTGCCCTCTCTATCCAGTTTATAAACACCATGCATGCCAAAAACTTTAGCATCAACATAAATAGGTTTCTCGTAGGTTAATAACACTTCACCTTTTTCGTTTGTAAGCACATAATCACCCCTGAAATACTTGCCGCCTTCCAGGTGGTCGCCGCCTTTTGCTTCTTCAAAGTTGTAGCCTGCTGGCAAGGTAAAGTGGTCTTCTATCACCATCCAACCGTGGCTAACGGGCAACTGAAGCGGAGCAGGTATTACAAAATTGGTCTTTACCTGGCCTACAGAAAATATCTGTTCCATATCAATACCCGGCCAGATATTGGTTACGTATAGGCCCTCTTCGCCTACAGTATTCTGCTGATAGTTGCCGTTTTCGCGCTGCGTGTAAAGGGTATTATCATCGAAAAAATACATCGTAAGGTTCTTATTGAACTCGAACTCGTAGCCACGCACTGTTATTGAAGTTGATTTCTTATTCAAATCGCATTTGGTGGGCACGGGTTGATTAGCGGCAACATATACCCCGGCTTCAGTGGCCGATGGGCGCAAACGCTGGTCGATAGTCCTCCAGATATCGTCGGCACTTTTTTTATAGTGCAACGGGAAAAAGGACTGCTGTGAAAACGTATGGTTCTCGCTATACGCATCTACATACTGACGCGAATCAATAGTGCGCTTATCAATAAGCTCCACACAGCCGCTGCACTGGGTGTTGTAAGGCACAATACCAAATTCAGGATGCTTTTTAGCATCGGCAGAGGTGGCTTTTAAAAGGGTTTCGGTAACCTCTTTTGTATCCTTTCTGAACGTAGTGAAATTTGGCTTTTTCACACGCATTTGCCCAAAAGCAGTTGACGATAATATTGTAACGAGGAAAAGTAGTAGACCTCTATTTTTCATAAGCTGGCAAATATAATAATATAGGCAAGACGCAAAACGATGCGGTAAGGGTTGTGCATAAGCACGTGAAATGCCGATTATTAATCAATCGGCCAACCGTATTAACAGATTTACAAACCGATTGATTAACAGGATTGTTTTTTAGTCTTCCAGTCCTAAATCAATGCGGCGCAGGATAATGTCGGCAGAAAGTATCTTTACCTTCACTTTATCGCCAAGCTGGTATTTTTTGCGAGAGCGGTTACCCACCAGGCGCACCATTTTGTCTTCAAATGTAAAGTCTTCATCACCCATCATTTCGGTGCTTACCATGCCTTCGCATTTGTTGTCGGTCATTTCAACAAATATACCGCGGGCAATTACGCCGGTAATCACACCTTCAAACACCCCTCCTATTTTATCCTGTAAGTATTCTATCTGTTTGTATTTAACCGCTTCGCGCTCGGCATCCATGGCCTTGCGCTCCATTAATGATGAATTTTTGCAGCGGCTTTCCAGCTCATCCTTATCTATTATCAAATCATTGCGCTCTTTCAAAATATTATCGAGCAGGCGGTGTACCAACACATCGGGGTAACGGCGGATAGGTGATGTAAAGTGCGTGTAATATTCCATAGCCAGGCCATAGTGCCCTATGTTACCGGTGGTGTACTCAGCCTTTGCCATGCTGCGGATAGCGAGTGTTTCCAGCGCATTTTGCTCAGGCTTGCCTTCTATCTTCTTAAGCAGGGTATTGAAAATCTCGGCCGCCTGGCGCGGGTCATCGAAGTTGATGTTATAACCAAAGCGTGCTGCCACGGTGCTGAACATCTCCAGCTTCATAGGGTCTGGCTTATCGTGTATACGGTAAACAAATGGCTGCGGGCGCTTGCCCTTACTCACTTTACTGCCGAACTTAGCCACGGTTTCGTTAGCCAGTAGCATAAAGTCTTCTACCAACAGGTTAGAGTCTTTGCGTACCTTAAGCACTATGCCAATAGGCTTGCCGGTTTCATCCAGTTTAAACCTTACCTCCGGCTTTTCGAATGCAATAGCTCCTTTCTTAAACCGCTTGGCGCGTATATCCTTAGAAATAGTATTTAGCAACAACAACTCTTCGGCATAATCGCCCTGCCCGGTTTCTATCCGTTGCTGAGCCTCTTCGTAGGTAAAGCGGCGGCGCGAGTGAATAATAGTTTTAGCAATAGAGTAGTTCACTACATTGAACTTCTTATCAAACTCGAAAATGGTTGCGAACGTAAGTTTATCTTCATTTGGGCGAAGCGAGCATAAAACATTCGATAGCTTTTCGGGCAGCATAGGGCAAACCCTATCAGGCAGGTAAACCGACGTAGCACGCTTTTCAGCTTCTATATCCAGCTGTGAGCCTTCTTTTACATAGTGCGATACATCGGCAATATGCACTCCAATTTCATAGTTGCCGTTATCTAATGTGCGCACAGAGATAGCATCGTCAAAATCCTTTGCATCCTCAGGGTCGATGGTAAACGTAAGTATATCCCGGAAGTCTACCCGGCTTTGGGCCTCTTGCGGAGGTATTGTATCGGTGTATTTTTCAAGCTCTTTGTAACACGCTGATGGGAAATCGATGCTAAAGCCGTTGGCAATAAGTATCATTTTCATATCCAAATCGCTTGATGGCTGGCCGGTGAGTATTTCTACCACCTCTCCTATCGGCTTCTTGCCGTCCTTATTCCAATCCAGCACGCGCACAATTACGCGGTCGTTGTGCTTGCCGCCATTCAGGGCTGTGAGAGGAACAAAAATATCGGTATTCATTTTGCGCTCGTCGGCTACAAAAAAGGCGAACTTCTCCAGCACATCCAGGCGGCCCGTAAAGCTATCCTGCGAGTGCTTAATTATCTCCATT
>DATGXP010000358.1:0-3240 GCA_035298845.1 Chitinophagales bacterium | reverse complement strand
ACCATAGGCTATTATGTTTCCAAAAACCGAATTACCACCCGCACTGGCAGGTATAGTATACTGGTGACCGCATGGCTGGCTACCACTACAGGCAGCAGGCGCTCCGGCTCCTCCCCCACCCACAGTTACCGATATGGCCTGGCCTGATGTAACAGGGTAAGTGGTATACACTACACCACCACCGCCACCACCACCGCCCATATCCATTCCACCACCACCACCACCGCCCACTACCAGTACTTCTACATTGCCATTTAAACCAGAAGGCACTGTAAAGGTAGAGTTGCCTACTGCGGTAAAGGATTGTATACGATCGGCCTTAAAAGTTGTGGTAGAACCGCATGCCAGATTTTGGGTACCTGTAAGAGGTAACAAAGGAGGTTTAACCGTAACAAACCGGGTAGTACCTCCGCCCCAGCCGCACACATTGTTTGCATTGGTATGTATTACGTATACGCCAGGTGTACTGAAACTATACGTAAAGCTGCCAACGTTAGCATTTCCCTGGGCCATATAGTTCCAGCCGGAACCGCCTACCCAGCCACCCGGCACGTTATCGTCATCATTGCCAATCCAGTACCAATAATTTCCACCTTGAAAATCACCTCCGCCCTGCGCTATAGTAAAGGTTTGGCCAACTTCTACCGTTAAGTTAGAGGCTGAACCATTAAGGGTTAGCACCCCATTGGTAACAGGAGCCCGCACAGTAAAAGCAAAATCGCTGGCCTGCGCCCAGTTCCAACAACCAGAACCAGCCCCACGGCTGTGCGTTCTTATAATGTAACTGCCGGGGGTATTAAACTGACGTGTAAAACTTGTTTGTCCATCGTAACAATCTACACAATCTGCCCAGTAATTTCCATCCCGGGCTATCCAATAGCGAGGGATACCGGTACCGCCGCTGCGTGTAAAGGTAATTGAACCACCGGCACAAATTTCGGAAGCATTGCCGGATACAGTACCCGGCTCTACAATTTCGCGGTATTGTATCAATGCCGATTGTCCGGTAAAATCGTGTTGCTGACAGCCGTTGCGGTTGGTAATTAAAATGTGGTCGCCAGTATAGGTCGAGGTATAGCTGGATATATTACCGCTGGCAGACCATGCCCTATCTGACCAGGCCGGATTGGCATCTTTAAGCGATAAATTAGGAGTATAAGGAGATCCGCCGTTGGTGGTAAAACTATAGGTACTGCCATTGTAAAGGGTAAAATACTGGTATGTACCACTACCGGCAGCCAACGTGCCCGATGAACCATCGCATGGTGGAACAATACGCGTTTCGCCGTAGTGGGTCGTACTATTGTTTACCCCAGTCCATAAACATGGTGGTGCTAAAGCTATTACATTAACGGTATAATCTTCTGTTTCGCCATAATTAACGCCATTGCAGGCATCATAAGGATAGCCAGTATAAAAGTATTCTGACCGAACCCGCATCCTGGTATTGCCGGGAACCGCACCGGCTGGTACGGTAATATTAATTGCCGGAGAAAAACCACTTCCAATATCGTATTGCTCTCCACCTTCCAGTACGTTATTGTGGTTCCAATCGAACCACACTCGAAAGTACTGACTATAATTCCATCCATATACAGTTATAGTATAGACAGAACCTGCGTTTACGTTGGTTGAATACCCAGTATAATCCTGATAAGTATAGTTATAAGTACCAGAGTAAACATTTATTGAATTAAACACCACCTGGCTAATGCCCATGTAATTGGGATAGTTCGTCCAGACCCCACAATACTGCGAGTGAAGTTTAGTTACACCTATTAAAATAATTGTACAGAGAACAACGAGGCGTCTAAATTTTATCATATTTGAGCAGATTTGGGAGATAACATTTTCAGAGGTAAATACTATTATTTATTAAACTTCTATCTGCGGCCTCTTGGGTTGAGAGAGTAATATTTGAACAAAACTTTGACTAAACAGCGATTTTTGCAAAAATCATTCCAAATCAACATTAATTAGCCATAAAGGGCCAATAAACTATAAAATGTTAAGCATCCGCAAATATCCTGAATTTTATCTTATTGCTAAATGTCTATTATAATGTAAACGCATTGTACACTAATAAGTACTCTTTAGTTACCTTGTAATATAGCCTGCACGCAGGTAAAAATCAAGTAAAAACCTGTAAAGGCAATTGTAAACCTACTTTGTTATATCAATGTTTAGGGTTCGCACAAGGTTGCTATTGGCTTTGGAAACAACTCGTATCTCCATTTTTGAGGAGGCTGGTGGAAGAATGCGGGGTGAAACATTTAGCAGCAAAGAACTGCCCGGCTTTACTGTACCAGCAAAAAGGCGTTCATTAATAGTGCTCCCCTCAAATTTTAGCTCCACGGTGTACAAATCCGGTTCAGTACCTTCATTAAACAGTTTGATCTGCTGCTTACCGTTTTGCCACTTTCCAATTGCCTGTGCCGTAAAATAGGCAGGATAAAGAGAAGATATATAGTGCGCGCGATATAACGCCTTTTGAAATTTGTTAACCACAGCCATCCAAACAATCTTTTTGTTACGCGTAACTTCGAATATACTGCTGGCAGGGCCCTGGCCCATGTGCTTAGTGCCAGTACTTACCAAAAAATTTTGGTTTGGCAGTTCGTCTACATTTCCGGCGCGGCTGCTTTTAATAAAGAAAGTGTCATAAACACAATCGAATTGCCATACTATTTTAGCAGGGGTGTCTTGCGAAAAGACTACAACCGACGAAGGTTTTTCCTTTTCTGCCACATTGCCATTATTAAAAACGGCAATGCTGCCATTGCTTAGTATCTGGCTGGAGTGTTGGTGATAAAAAAAACCGTTACCGGTTGCAGCTTCGCCGGATGGCATTTTGTCGCCCCAGCTATTAACTACCTTACCTGTTTTTTTGTGGATTTTAATAACCCTGTTAATCTGCCTGAAGCCTGCATAAACAAACTCATCAGCATTATCCACCGAAAAAGCATTTAAATGCGGGTCGTGATTATTGGTGGGGTTCATGGGCTGAAACATCAGCGGAAAAATATCCGAATCGGCTAAATAATTCTCTGAGTTCCATGTCCACACTATCTCACCCTTTGCATTGTATTCAATTATAGTTCCGTATTGTATGCGGGCAATCATGCCGGTGTCGGTGTTACGTATAAACGGGTTGCGGAAATGAAACGTATCTGTTTTGCCGGGAAGAAAAGCCGGTGGCACTTTTCTCCATATAAACCTATCGCCCAAAACCATATAGTT
>DATGXP010000357.1:0-3993 GCA_035298845.1 Chitinophagales bacterium | reverse complement strand
AGAACCTCATCCGCCTTCGGCACCTTCTCCTTTAGGAGAAGGGTAACAGCCAATACAACCCTAAATCCCTAAAGGGACTTGAACAGCCAATACAAAATACAAACAGCCGGTAAAACTACCGGCTGTTTGTATTTAAGTCCCTTCAGGGGTTTGGGGCGGCTGTTGTTATGTTCTCTTCAAACTCTCCTTCACCTCCGTCAACTTTTGCTTTGTGTGCTGAGCAAAGTCGCCCTGCATCATCCAATTATAGTAGCCGGGATCGGTGCGGAGCACTTCCTCAATCGTTTTGCCTTTGTACTTGCCGAAGTTGAAACAGGCCTTGCCACCGGTAAAGATGAAGCGGCGGCCGCTATCTAAAAAGCGCTCTTCGTTGCTAAAGTCGTGCAGAAAGCTTACATCGCTTTTAAGGTCGGGGGCGTATTTATCTAACTGGGCCAGTAGCACTTCGTAAGTGGCGTTGGTGTCGGCTTCGGCACTGTGGGCGTTCTCCAGTGTTTTGTTGCAGTAGAACTGGTAGGCAGCCTCCAGGCTGCGCTTTTCAAAGTGGGTGTATATGCGGTGCACATCTATCAGCGCACGGTTCTCTACCCCAAAGCTAATACCCACACGGATGAATTCTTCCATCAGCATAGGCACATCAAAGCGGTTAGAGTTGAAACCCGCCAGGTCGCAGGGGTCCATAAAATCAAAAAGCTCTTTGGCAACTTCTTTAAATGTAGGCGCGGTTATCACATCCTCATCGTATATGCCGTGTATTTTAGATGCCTCTATAGGAATAGGAATAGTAGGGTTTAGCTTCAGCGTTTTTATCTGCTTGCTGCCGTCTGGGTTTATGCGCAGAATGCTTATTTCTACTATCCGGTCTTTTACAAAATCTACACCGGTGCTTTCCAGGTCGAAAAAAGCCAGCGGACGTTTTAAATTTAGCTTAGTGGCTGTATTGCTAAATAAGTCTATTTGTGTGTCTGTCATTTTCAATTCAATTTGTCCTCTGCCTAAATGTTTCTCTATATGTTCCGTCCCTACGGGACTCAATTACTGTTTTATTACTACACCCCGGGTTAAAACCCGGGGCTACACCATATTTCGTTCCTACGGAACTTAGCTACATTCAAAAGCGGAAGCTTAAAACAACCTTTACTTATAGCTGTGTTTTAGCTTTTCTATTCCAAAATCTTCTTTGCCACTTCCTCTATATTCATACCGCCAAAGCTGCCCGAGGTCATCAAAAGCAGGTTGGTGTTTGTCCAGTCCAGCTCCAGTAAAAATGCTTCGAGTTCTTCCTTGCTGGTGAAAATATTTAATTGCTGGTTACCGAAAGAATCTTTTACAAAACTCTCTTTCAACAGCGGCATCTTTTTATGTTCAAAAGTCTCTTTGTCTAAAAACACAACCGGCACATCGGCTTCTTCCATAGTGCCTTCGTACTGCTCTAAAAAGTCCTTGTTCAGGCTGCTGAAGGTGTGCAGTTCCATTACGGCTACCAATGTAGCTTTCTTGTACTGGCTCTTCATGGCGTTAACCGTGGCCTTTAGTTTAGATGGAGAATGGGCAAAGTCTTTATAGATAACCGTCTCGGCGTTTTTGCCTACAAACTGCAGGCGGTTAGCGGCCCCTTCAAACGTAGCAATGGCCTTATAGAAATCTTCATCGAACACGCCCAGCTCGTTGCACACGTTTTTAGCGCCTGCAATGTTTTGAAGGTTGTGCTCGCCAAATACCTTCAGGGCTATCTCACCAAAATCGGTTTGCAGGTAAGTGGTGTTGCCTTTAATTACATAGGGGTGGGTGCCATACGCGCGGCTGCGCACCTTGGCATCGTAAGCGTTGAATATCCGCTTCAACTCTTCATCCTCTTTAAACCAGGTAAGGAAGCCCCATTCCTCTACACTGTAGGCAAACTTTTTAAACTGCTCTACATACTCCTCGTAATCGGGGAACACATTGATGTGGTCCCAGGCTACGCCGGTTATAAGCGCTACGTTGGGTTTATAATACAGAAACTTCGACTCGCGGTTGATAGGCGAGGCCAGGTACTCGTCGCCCTCCAGCACTATAATGGGTGCATCTTCGGTAATCTTCACGCTGGTGTCAAAGCCCTTAACCTTGGCGCCTACCATGTAATCGAAGTTGTAGTTGTTCTCCTTCAGCACGTGCATTACCATGCTGGTGATGGTGGTTTTGCCATGGCTGCCGGCTATTACTACCCGTTGCTTTTTCTTCGATACCTCGTACAGGTATTCGGGGAAGGAGTAGATTTTTAGGCCCAGTTGCTGTGCCTTAACCAGTTCGGGGTTATCTACCCGGGCGTGCATGCCGAGGATAACAGCGTCTAAATCTTCGGTGATGTTTTCTTCAAAAAAGCCAATTTGGGCGGGTAAAATGCCCTCTTTTTCAAGATTAGTGCGGGCAGGGTCAATGATTTTATCGTCGGAGCCGGTAACCTTGTGGCCCTTTCTGCGTAAAACGATTGCCAGGTTGTGCATAACTGCGCCGCCCACGGCTATAAAATGAATTTTCATATTGTTAACAGCTTGGTTTTGACCTCACAATAATTCTCATAAATTCGCGTTCGGAAATTAAGAAACCCAACAAAACCATTGGCTCATAATTTGTAAAAGCAACAATAAACAATTTTTAAACCCTTAAAAGTAATCTTATGAAAAGCACGTTCAAAAAAATAGTGGTAGCGGCAGCGGCCTTTGGTGTTTTCGCCCTTTCTTCATGCGAAAAACATACTTGCCCTACTTACTCTAAAATAGAAGTGAAGCATAACAGCGCACGCGTATAAGCGCCTGCCTTAATAATACAGAGTGAAGGGTGAAGCAGTGATACTGCTTTGCCCTTTTTTTATGACCCCTGATTAGTATGATTGTGTGAGGGCTATGATGACAGCCCAATGCAACAGCCTTAACCACGGAGGCACGGAATACACAAAGAAACACAGAGAATACATATATGAACCACTAAGGGCATTAAGAGCAGCCTTTGAGAGCCTATCGAGAGGCAGGCACAGGAGCACAGAATACACGGCGGAATTAATACAGGCTTTTAAATTACCGCCCCGCCCGTTGGGCACCCCGCCTAAAATAGGCGGGGAATTTTAGCAGCCGCACCCCTTACAGTGAATGATGGCGATTTTTGAAAAATGGCTACCCCCCACCCGGTATAGCCCATTGTAATTGAACCACTTAAAATTTAAAGTGGCTACCCCACCCCCCTGTTTTGAAAAATACAATTTTACCAAAAACAGGTAATGACATTACTAATAGTAGTGAGTAGCAAGTATTGAGTAGTTAGATAATGCAGATACAAAATACATTAACCACGGAGGCACGGAATACACAGAGAAACACAGAGGATAGTAGTGAGTAGTTAGTATTTAGTAATAAGAAAATACAAATACAAAGTACATTACCACAGAGGCACAGAATACACAAAGAAACACAGAGGAATACAGATACTAACCATAATAGGGCATTAAGAGCAGGCTAAAGCCTAAGCAAATACGCAGATGCCAAAGAACGACCTGCAAAGATGGGGAGAAGTGGGCTATAGAAAAAGAAGAACTTATTGAGATTTTGCACAGTGGGTGTTGGTGGCTTGGCTTACAGAAGTCGGAGACTTCTGCTTCATGGAAACTTCTAAGTGATCCTGCGAAACACTTAGAAGAGCGAGGGCAAGGCACAGTGATACTGAGGAACACCTGGTAGAACGGAGGAAATCTTACTTCATTGTTTGGGCAAAAGAAACCATTGCAGGAAAGGAGATGTTAGTTAGATTTGGGTAGATGAAAAGTAATATGTGCAGCAGGTTATGAAATTAAAATTTTATATCCCTTCCAACAAAGAATTGCCTTTTGACAGCATCAGGTTGGCTTACTCTACTTCATCTGAAAGTAAAATTGTTACCACGCCTCCTTTCGGTAAACAGGTTATTGTATTATTTATCAACCCGGATTCGGCAAAAAATTACAGTCAGACTTCAAAAGGA
>DATGXP010000356.1:0-2160 GCA_035298845.1 Chitinophagales bacterium | reverse complement strand
TGCCTTTCTGTAATAGATACCGGTTGTGCTGCAACTGTATGTCACGATGTAGTAATAGGCCCACCAGGGGTACCGGTGCATTACATAACCGGTGCAGTAACCACAGGTACCGATACTGCCTGCAGCGCAGTGATATACCTTATAAGCGATAGTGCGGGGTTTTTAAGCCTGGCCGCTGTAACACATACCGTAGATTCGCTGGGTATGTGCGATGGCTTCTACTACTTTCCTAATATACCACAAGGCAATTATTATGTGAAAGCCGCGCTTGATTCTGTTGACCCCGATTATGCTAACTACCTGCCTACCTATTATGGCAACGAGCTAAACTGGGGCGATGCCACCTTACTGGCGCTTACCAGCCACACGCACGTAAACATAAACCTGGTGGCGGGTGTTAACCCCGGTGGGCCGGGCTTTGTAGGCGGCTGGGTGTTTGAAGGTGCTGGCCTGGCTATAGGTGGCGACTATAACGAATCGCGCGGTGCCGGCGACCCTATTGCAGGCATACAGATAAACCTGCTAACCCAAAATGATATACCGGTAGCATCTGCCTTTACCAACGCAAGCGGGCGCTATACCTTTAGCAACCTGGCACTGGGCACCTATAAAATTTATGCCGAGCAAATAAATAAGGTGCCTTATGCTATGAATGTAACACTGGATGCCAATAACCAATCGCAGGATAATGTAAATGTATTGGTAAACAGTAACAGCGCTGTGACAGGTGTAGATGATATGCTTGATATAAGCATAACCGGCGTATACCCTAACCCGGTAACAGATAAAACAAGCGTAACGGTTACCATGAAACAAAGCACAAAGGTGACAATGACCCTTACTGATGTTAATGGCCGCACCATACATAGCAGAAACATGGAACTGGCTACAGGAACCAATGATATTAAACTGGATATGAACGGCGAAGCAGCAGGTGTATATCATATGAACCTGACCAGCGGGAACGACAAAAAAATTATCCGTTTAGTTAAAGTTAACTAAGAAAACAGTTCTGTAGATCGTTCAAAAGATAATTCAAAATACGATTACACTAAGCGTAAGAGCCTGCCAGTAAATGGTGGGCTCTTTGCTTTTGTGTACATCAATTTTTACACTTGCTGCGTTAAGTTTATAAATTCGTTGGTATGAAAAACATTCTTTTGGTATTGATGGTGCTGGGCACCTTTGTAGCTACAGCACAGGAAAACATTTACCTGCGTGGTTTTACGTACGATAAAGATGCCGGCAATGTACCCCTGGGCAGTGCAGCTATACAAATTAAGAATACACAGTTGGGTGGGCTTAGCGAAGACAATGGTTATTTTGAAATTCCGATACCAAAGGTGAACCTGAAAGATTCGGTGAAGGTGTCATTTGTGGGCTACCAGACACAAACCATTTCGGTAGCCAACTATAAAGAAGGCGATACGCTGCGCATATATGTAGCATCGGCTATTGAAACCAAGCAAGAGGCTGTAATTACATCGTATAATGCAAGGGGTGTATTATTAAAAGCTATTGATAACCTGCGCAAAAACCTGTATGTAGATTCTATTATTCAAACCGGGTTTTACCGACAATACCATAAAGAGAATGGTAAGTATGTGCGCCTGCTGGAGGCAGATGTAAGCATAGCCTTTAATGTAAAGAGCATTTATAAGTATTCTTTTCACGAGTTGATGCAGGTAAACAAACAACGCCGTAGCGAAAACTACGAGCGAAATGTAGACGCCATGAACCATGGCGACCACCTGGCTGACCTATTGAAGGAAAACCCCTTTAGCTATAACAAGGGTACATTTATGAACCCAAAGATGATTGACTTTTTTGCGCCCAAATTTGAGAGTGAAGACTCGGTCCAATATGTAATTAAAACCCAATATAAGGAAAGCAGTAGCGCCAAACTGGAGCAGGCAAGGGTATGGGTAGAGAAAGAAACTTTTGCCATACTGCGCATTGAAGTGCAGAAGTTTCCTAACCCTTATTACACCAAGTCGAGATATGCCAATACAAGCATCTGGCAGCTGGTAAACGAAACAGATATAATTGAATTAGAAAAAGTGAATGGAAAACTATTTGTAAGTGCCCTTAGCCGCACCTATAACCACCACGTGGTAAACCCGCGCACCGGCAGTGTAGATTTTATAGTTGAAGAAACAT
>DATGXP010000355.1:0-2784 GCA_035298845.1 Chitinophagales bacterium | reverse complement strand
GAAATTCTTTTCATAATAAAGCAGGCCTTAAGCCAGCAACAGGATACCGACATGCAGGCGCCACGTAATGCACGTGTTAAGGATAGCAAGTCGTCTAAATATCTGTTTAGTAATTCGGCCGATGCAAAGTATCTGCAAAATCAGATTTCTTTGGTAGCACCAACGGACTATAGTGTTATTATATATGGCGAAAGCGGTGCTGGCAAAGAGGGTGTTGCCCGGTTGATACATGAAAAAAGCAGACGTAGTAATATGCCCTTTGTAGCTATGGATTGCGGTGCTATATCCCGTGAACTTGCAGGCAGCGAGTTGTTTGGTCACGAAAAAGGTTCATTTACCGGGGCATTAAATCAAAAAATCGGACATTTTGAAACAGCCTACGGTGGTACCTTGTTTTTAGATGAAGTAGGCAACCTGCCCTATGATACGCAGATACTGTTGTTGCGTGTTTTACAGGAAAGGGTTTTAAGAAGGATTGGAGGTAATAAAGAAATTCCAACGGATGTGCGGATTATTGTAGCCAGCAACGAGCGCCTTTCTGATGCTTGCCAGCGCGGAAAATTTCGCGAAGATTTATATCACAGGCTTAATGAATTTGGAATTGAGCTTCAGCCTTTGCGCAAGCGCAAAGAGGATATCATATATTTTGCTAACTATTTTCTTACAGAAACAAGTGCCGAGCTTGGTAAAAACATCATTGGGCTGGAAGCAGAAGTGGAAGATGTTTTCTTAAACTATCCCTGGCCCGGCAACGTACGCGAGCTTAAGAATGTAATTAAGCGCGCGGTGCTTCTAACCCACGGCGATAGAGTGCCGGTTAAAGCATTGCCATTTGAAATACTTAATCACGCTCAGCTGCAGTTTAATGTTGCTGAAACTGATATAAATGGCGCTACTAACAGCAATACCCAGCTAAATCAGATGAATCCGTCGTTTTCAGCTCCTGAGTTTTCAAAACCTATGCTTAAGAAGGTAGCAATGGAAGCAGAATATGAAATGATAATGACAGCTCTGGCAAAAACTAATTTTAATAAATCGAAGGCTGCAGAAATTTTAGGTATCGACAGGAAAACGCTTTACAACAAAATGAAGCAAATGCAAATGGCCGATAAATAATCAGGCTTATTCATTTAGTAGTATAAATTTTTTCCGCAAACGTTGCTGTCCATTACTCAATTCTGCTATGTAGGTTCCGGATAACAGGTGCGAGGCATCAAGCACATTAGCCGTATTGAAGATGTCTTTCTGTATTACCACCTGGCCATCGGTGCTATATATCGTTAACTTATGTGGCCCATAGCTTGTAGAAACATTCAAAAGTCCGTTTGTTATAGTTGGGTATATTGAAAAATAACCTTCCTGCATTTTATACAAGCCGGTTTCAAACGAAAAACACTCAGATGTATCTGCACAATTGTTGTTTTTCATAATTACTGCAAAGCAGCAAAGCCCCGGTGCTATAAATTCATTCAATGTTCCACTACTAACTACGCTGCCATTGTTACAATCAATTAGCGTGTAGTTTTGGTAGCCAACAGGCGCCCTTATAGTATCGTTGCTGGTTATTACCTGGGTGCCGGGTGTTTGCTGTACGGTAAGATGCAGGGTTACTATCGAGTCGCAACCGGCCTGATTAGTAAGGGTATCACTATAGTCGCCGCCGGCAGTTATCCATTGGTTGTTAAATAAGTATTGCTCACCGGCGCAAATGCTATCGCTGTAATCACCAAAGGTGGCTGTTCCGCTATCTATTTGAATTTTATAGGGGGCAGTAAAATTTAAACTATTGGGTGCACCCAAAAAGGTAAAGTTAGCTGTGTAGTAAATAGTGAATTCGTATAACCCCACCGGCGCACTGGCGGTTCCATATATATTAATGCACCCGCGTTCGCCACCGGCCATATAGCCCGAAAGGGGATTGGTAGAATAAAACATATCTGCAGGCAGACCACGCATCGAATCTAACTGCACATAGTTTACAGGAAATGTTCCAAAAGCAACCGTTACCGATTCAGGTGCAAAAATCTGTATTACAGCATCGTACTGCGAGCCCTGGCATCCATGTTTCAGCACAGTACCTGTATCCGGATGAAATCCCCACGACACTATGCTCGAATCTATTATGCACTGCGACCTTACAATAAGTGATAATACAAGGGCGATGGAAAGTGTAACGTATTTAAGCATGCCATGTATTTGTTGGTAAATGTAGGAAAAGAACCTCAACCGGTAAGCCCTTGTCGCAGGTAGAGATTACCTTACTAGATTTTCTTGGTAGCGTGTAGGAGATAAGCTTTTATAAACTCATCCAGCTCACCATCCAGTACCGGTTGTATGTTTCCTGTTTCGTAGCCAGAGCGGTTATCCTTTATAAGCTTATAAGGATGCAACACGTAATTGCGTATCTGCGAGCCCCACTCATTTTTCATCTTTGTTCCTTCTAATTTATCGCGGGCCTCGTTGCGTTTCTGAACTTCTATTTCGTATAGCTTGCTTTTAAGCATTTGCAGGGCACGGTCACGGTTATCGTGTTGCGAGCGTGTTATCTGGCAGCTAACTACAATGCCTGTAGGTATGTGCTTAACGCGCACCGCTGTTTCTACCTTGTTTACATTTTGCCCGCCTGCACCGCTCGAGCGGAAGGTAGACCACTCCATTTCCGATGACGGGATGTTTATCTCAATCGTATCGTCGGCCATGGGATATACAAATACCGATGCAAACGATGTATGGCGCTTGGCATTAGAGTCAAACGGTGATATACGCACTAACCGGTGCACCCCG
>DATGXP010000354.1:0-2351 GCA_035298845.1 Chitinophagales bacterium | reverse complement strand
GCCTATTTTGGCATCTACCCCTAAAATTTTTGCCGTGTTCAATGTAATGGCAGCCAGTGCCTGCTCTTTGGTTAATCCATAAGCTACAGTTGTACCGGCATTGTAGCTAAGGTTGCGCTCCTGCCAAAAACCGCCCGGTATGCTTATACAAAACAGCACGCCCGCTTTTTGCAAAATAGCCGGTGTTTTAAATGGCTGGTCTACATCTGCATCGGCACTGCCCGGCAATTCATGTGTTTTGCCAAGTATCACCGGTATCTTTTTCTTGGCCAGTTCATCGGCTATCATCCAGCTTTCTTCTCCACCGCTTATCACCAGCTTCAAGCCAAACTCTTCGGCAAAGGCAATTACATGCTGCATCTCTTTTACGGCATCTACATTTACATACACGTTTTTACTTTGGTTAAACAGTCCGCGCATAGCCTCAAAACGAAGGTTCGTTTTAGCATGCGCTCCCGCTTCATAATAACTCTTAGCCTCACGGAAATAATCTTTAATGGCATTCACTTGTTTGTCGTACTCCTTGTTGGCTTTAGCCGGCTCCGGCTCGCCCCACCATCCACCGCGGGTCATCATGCTTGGCCAGTACATCCATATACCGTCTTCTTTCACCAGGGCATCTTCCCAGTTCCACGCATCCAGCTGCACCACCGCCGATGTGCCCGATATAGTACTCCACATAGGGGTACTTTGTGCAAACAAAATACCATTGCTGCGTACCGTAGGCGTTACGCGGCTATCGGTGTTATAGGCTATAATAGCCCGCGCATCGGGATTGTAAACGCCCACCTCGGCAAAATCATTGGTAGCGCGCACAGCCTCAATTTCATCTATACCCACTTTAGTGTTAGGCGCTATCAGGCCCGGGTAAATATGCTTACCGGTGCAGTCTATCACCTTACCGGTTTCATCGGTTTTAAACGAGGGGTTCTCCTCTACCATGCTTATCACGCCATTTGCAAACGCAACCGTAGCATTTTGCAACACCTTGCCATCGCCGGTGTGCACGGTAGCATGGGTTAAGTAGATAGCCTGTGTTTGCTTCGGCGCCGGTGCAGGTACTTCGCTTTGGGCCACGGCAAGGCCATAGCTTAACAGGGCAGTAAATGAAAGGAAGATGCTTTTAATTGAGTTCATATTTCTTGATTGATAATTGCAAATTGATAATTCAAAAATTTCTAGTGATCATGATGGTCCCCACCGCAGCTATATGCATGGTTCTCCTTCTTGGTAGGTTCCTGTGTAGCGCCGCCGCCTTTTTTGTCATCCAGCATTTTCTGAATTAAGCGCGCACGTTCTTTTTTAATCTCCTCGCGTATACGCGCATCTTTCTCCATATCAAAAAACAGGATACCATCTACAAAGGTCTTTTCGGCTCTGGCATAAATCGAAAGCGGGTTATCGCTCCACACCACCACATCGGCATCCTTACCTGTTTTAATAGAGCCGGTGCGGTTATCTACGTGCAGCATCTTAGCCGGGTTAAGTGTGCAAAGTTTCCAGGCCTGCTCTTCGGTCAAGCCGCCGTAGCGGATACTCTTGGCAGCTTCCTGGTTTAAGCGGCGCGCCATCTCAGCATCGTCCGAGTTTATCGCGGTGGTCACACCCATTTTGGTAAGTATAGCTGCGTTGTATGGTATCGCATCTATCACCTCGTACTTATAAGCCCACCAATCGGCAAAGGTCGATGCATTCACGCCATGGGCCTTCATCTTGTCGGCCACCTTGTACCCTTCCAGTATGTGCGTAAAGGTGTTCACCTTAAAGCCAAACGAATCGGCCACATGCATCAGCATGTTTATTTCGCTTTGCACATAACTGTGACAGGTTATAAAGCGCTTCTTGTTCAGTATCTCTACCAGTGCATCCAGTTCTATATCCCTGCGCGGCGCTACGCCTTTTACTTTAGCAGAGTTGTAACCGTTCATCGCCTTTTGATATTCTACCGCCTTGGTAAAGTAATTGTAATAGGTCTGCTCTACCCCCATCCGCGTCTGCGGGTAGCGCACCCGGTTGCGGTCACCCCAGTTCGATTGTTTTACGTTTTCGCCTAGCGCAAACTTTATAAAGCCATCTGACCCTTCAAATTTCATTTTCTCTGCCGCATATCCCCAGCGCAGTTTTATCAGTTGTGCCTGTCCGCCAATAGGGTTAGCCGAACCGTGCAGCAACTGCGCGCAGGTTACACCACCGGCAAGCTGACGGTAAATATTTACGTCCTCGCTGTTCACCACATCACCTATCCGCACCTCGGCGCTGCTCGCTTCGCCTCCTTCGTTAACCCCTTCCGATATCGCTATATGGCTGTGCTCATCTATTATACCCGTGGTTACATGTTTGCCGGTAGCATC
>DATGXP010000353.1:0-7693 GCA_035298845.1 Chitinophagales bacterium | reverse complement strand
ATGGAAGTATACTGGTAACACCTGCAGGAGGCACTCCGGGATTTAGTTTCGCATTTTCTACTACCGAAGTGAATACCACGGGCAGCCTTACAGGCTTGAGCGCCGGCACCTACGGTTATACCCTTACCGACGCCAACGGATGCCAGGTTACAGATAACAACGTAGATATAACAGAGCCTGACTCGCTTACGCTCAGTGTAACCCCAACACCCGTAGAAGTGAAACTTGGGAACACCCTGCAGCTGCAAACAACCACGAATTATTCGGGCACCGTTAATTATAACTGGACTCCTCAGTTTGGACTTACCTGCTATGATTGCGCCGACCCTGTATTCGATGGTATTTATTCGCAGCCATACACCGTGATATTAACAACACCGGAAGGCTGCACAGGTACTGCTAAATTTGAGGTTACCGTTATACCCAACTACGATATTTTTATACCTAATGCATTTACGCCCAATGGCGATGGAGTAAATGATTTTTGGGAGATTTTTGGCAACCTGCCAGGCATAAAACAAATAGAGGTAATGGTATTTAACCGTATAGGCGAAAAAGTGTTTGAAAGCAACGATATCAACTTTAAGTGGGATGGAGATTTTAAAGGCACTGATGCTCCACCCGGGGTGTATACTTACACCGCAAAGTTTGTTTGGATAAATAACCATAGCGATGCTAACTACCGGGGCACAGTAACCTTGCTTCACTAATTTCTACCAGGCCCTTTGGCCTGAAAGGAAATGGCGTTACAACAACAAACACGGCCTTTTCTTTGATTAACATTTAGTTAGTATTAACTTTGTTGCGCAAAAGGAATGTATTCATAATTTCCCACCGTGAACGCAACCATTCTAATTATCGACGATGACAATGATTTCCGCGCACTGTTGGTGCGTATCATCAGTAAAGAAGGGTTCCGGGTGTTCGATGCAGAGGATGCTACATCTGGCCTAAAACAGTTACACAAAGAAGAAATAAAGGTAGTACTAAGCGATGTAAACCTGCCCGATGCCAATGGGGTAGAATTGGTGCAGACCATTAAGGGTAAATACCCGTTTATAGAAATAATAGTGATTACCAGCTTCGGTACTATTGAAGACGGCGTTCGTTCTATAAAAAACGGCGCCTTCGATTACCTGGTAAAGGGGCAGGATAACCAGAAAATAATTCCGCTGCTTAACAAGGCAATAGAGAAATCGCAATTGCAATACCGCATACAGCAGCTGGAAAAAAAGATATCAGACAAGTTCAGTTTTAATAACATAGTAGGCGCAGCTACTTCCATACAAAAAGCCAAAGACCTGGCCGCCAAAGTGGCTCAAACCGATGCCACTGTATTGCTAACCGGCGAAACCGGTACTGGTAAAGAAATATTTGCACAGAGTATTCACGAAGCGGGCAAACGAAAGCTAAACCCTTTTGTAGCCGTAAACTGTAGCGCTTTTGGAAAAGACATATTGGAGAGCGAATTATTCGGCCATAAAGTGGGTGGCTTTACCGGTGCAGTAAAAGATAAAAAAGGCTTGCTGGAAGAAGCTAACGGGGGCACTATATTTTTAGATGAGGTAGGCGAAATGAATATAGACCTGCAGGCCAAGCTATTGCGTGTGCTGGAGACACAGGAATTTTATAAAGTAGGCGACTCGAAACCCACCAAAGTAGATGTGCGCATAATAGCTGCCACCAACCGTAACCTGGTGCAAGAGGCAGAAAAGGGGACTTTCCGTTTAGACCTTTACTATCGTTTATCGGTATTTCAGATTCAACTTCCATCGCTGGCTGAAAGGCCGGAAGATATGGAACCTCTTGCTTTTCATTTTATCAAAATATACTCTGATAGAATGAACAAGCCTTTTCCTAAAGTATCGAAAGAGTTTTTAAGTGCATTGAAGAAACACCCGTGGAAGGGAAACATCCGCGAGTTGAAAAATGTAATAGAACGTTCGCTAATACTTTGTGATAAGGAACTGCTGCCCGATCATCTGCCGTTTGATTTTGGGCAAACCGGCTCGGGAGAGTTTAGTTTTGATTTGGCCGAAGTAGAAAAGCACCACATTAAAAAAGTGTTGCGCCACACTAACAAAAACAAAACAGAAGCTGCCAGGCTGATGAATATAGGGCTTACTACCCTGTACCGAAAAATTCAGGAGTATAAGCTGGAAGAGAACTAACGCTTTTCAGCCTTCATAACCATTCCATACTTAGGGCGCAATGTTATCAGCGGTTCGGGTTCTACTACAAACCCTGGCTTTAACCTAAACTTATAACTGCGGTATAGCTTTATCAGTATTATCTGCATTTCCATTATAGCAAAGTTGTTGCCTATGCACAGGCGCGGGCCTCCGCCAAAAGGGAAATACACAAATCTATCGATACTGTTACGAAGTTCGGGGGCAAAGCGCTCGGGTTTAAATTTCAATGGCTCGTCCCAGTATTTTTCGCTCCGGTGAAAATACATGATAGGCACCAGCACATTGGTGTTTTTTTGTATGAAGTAGCCACCTATTTCATCATCTTCATAATTGCGGCGGCCTACCACCCAGGCCGGTGGAAACAGGCGCATGCTTTCGTCAATTACCTGGCGCACATACTGAAAACCCAGTATATTCTGAAAGTTAAGTTCAACACCGGCATCCAGCTTTTCATCTATCTCACGAATCATTTTCTCTTCGGCCTCCGGGTTTTGCGATAGCAAATACAGTGTCCATGCCATAGCATTGGCAGTGGTTTCGTTACCGGCAATAAAGATGGTCATTACCTCATCGCGCAGTTGCTTGTTATCCATCGCCTCTCCGGTTTCTTCATCACGCGCATCCAGCAGCATAGACAAAAGGTCGCTTTTAGAAACACCTTCTTTGCGGCGCTGATCTATTATACTATAGATGATATCATCCAGGATTTTTATGGCCTTGCGCTCTTTTATATTACCCGGTGTAGGAAACAATGGCGGTAGGCGTATAGGCGAGTTAAGCTTATCGGTAGCATATTGGTTAAGCAACGTAATTTGCCGGCTAACCAGGTCGGCTTTATCTTCTACCCCGTTGCTGAATATAGCTTCAGAAATAATCTCCAGCGTTAGGTTTGTCATTAATGGCGCTACATCAAAATACCCGCCACTCTCAGCATTAGGTTTAATTTTCTCTACCTCCGCCTCTGCTTTTCGCACCATCATAGCAGTAAGGTCGGCCAGCTTTTGCTTATGGAAAGCAGGCATAGCCAGTCGGCGCTGTTTTTTCCAAAAATCTCCTTCGCTGGTTAACAGCCCATTGCCCAGCAATACGCGTATCATATCGTAGGCTAAACTTTTACGGTAGTTTTTGTTGTTCTCCAACAAAACATGCTTGGCATATTCTGGTTTGGCAGCTATTAATATACGTGTAAATGGCAGCGTTAGCCCAATAACTTCACCATACTTCTCTATCAACTCGGGCACTACCTCGTGTGTACGGTCGCGCAAAGCATAGCCGCTGCCAAACAACCAGTGTTTTTCTTTAGGGGTGGGTGGAAGTAGTTTTTTCTTTTCGTGGGTGGTGGTGTTCATGTTTCTAATTTATAATGTCTCCAGAAAGCACAGAAGTCCTTGTAAGATAAGTTACATTAAGACCTCTTGGCCGTGTCTTTCAGAAACGGATTCTTTTTCCAAAGATACACCGTTCCGGCCACACCTATAATTAACATAAGTATAGAAATGAGCTCGCTCTGACGAAAATCAATACCTATAATATTGTAGGTATCGCGGCCGCTTAAGTCGCGCCACTGCTCAATAGCAAAACGCTGAATACCTATCAGAATAAGAAATATGGTAAAGATTATGCCCGGCTTGTAAGTCATTTTTTTGCGCAGGCTCCATAATATAATAAAGATCGTGGTACACATCAGTAACTCGTACAGCGGAGTAGGGTAAGCTGCATACGTAAGATAGTTGCAGTGTTCTTCGGTGCAGCCGGCTATCACATTCTGCGGGTCCATGTTGATGATGTTGTGCGCATAGTTGTCTTTCCATAAAAACTCAGGAAACCACGATGGCTTGTTGTATGGGTTGGGCAGGCCCCAGTCGCCATCGCCCGACACATGGCAGCCAATGCGTCCGATACCATTGGCCAGAATAAATCCCGGAGCTACAGAGTCGAAAAAGTGAGGTATGCTGAACCCTTTGCGCCAGGCGTAAACACCAAAGCCTGCACCGGCACATATAAGCCCGCCAAACACCGATAAGCCACTAAACATAGAACCGATAGGGTCGTCCCAGAAATGGGCATAATCGCCGGGGTTCTCAAAATAATTAAAAAGATTAGCCCCTGATATACCCAGCACCATGGCTATTACTACTATATCGCCAATACCATCAGAAGGATAAATTGTGATATTCTTTTTCTCGGGATGGGGCAACTGCCGCTTGCGTTTATCCTGGTAGAAATAGTAGGTAAGCGCAGCACCGCCTATTATTCCGGCTATCCAGCTGCCCTTTAGCGATAGCATAAAATCCTTCAGATTCAGCACACCGGTACTAAGCTCCGGCTGATAAGCTACCAGGCCAAACAACTTAAAAAACACAAAGAAAAATGCAAGAAAGTATAAGATTGATTCAACCGGTGTAGGGGCCTGGCCTATCGTAATTTCGCCGGGCTGGCCTTTTAGGAGGCCTAGTTTTTCGCGGCGTCGCATTTCTATTACTGCCAATGTAGCGGCTGCAAAAAAGCCACAGGCTACAAAAAACCCATAGCTAAAAACCGGCAGAAACCGGTAGTCGGCGGCCGGTGCCTGATTGAAAAAATAATATATAAAATCAGTTATTTTGGGGTAGCAGCGTAATAGCATAATGCAGGTTTATTAATAAACGAAAAAATCTGCTGCAATGTATGATTATGCCAGTGAATATTCCAAATGACGGGTGCCTTTTACATAGCCAAAGTCAGAAACTTCGTTAAGACGGATAGTTTGGATGGTATTCCACATATCTTCTTCGTAAGGTATGCCCGTTTTTATATAGTTATCCGTAAATCCATACCGGATGCCATTATCATTCTCAGCCTCAAACAATACTTTACGTTCTGTAGTTACATGCTCGCTATAAAATTTGCGCTTCTTTTTTTCCGATAATATGCGCAGCATTTTATTCCTCTCTTTGCGCTCAGGTACCGGCACTACAGGCGAAATATTTAATGCCCTTGTATTAGCCCGCTCGCTATAAGTAAACACATGCAGGTACGATACATCAAGTTCGTTTATAAAATTGTAGGTCTCTAAAAACTGCTCCTCTGTCTCTCCGGGGAAGCCCACAATTACATCCACACCTATACAAGCGTGCGGCATTACAGCCTTAATTTTTTCTACCCGGTCTTTATACAGCTGGCGCAGATATTTGCGGCGCATCAGTTTCAAAATTTTATCGCTACCGCTTTGCAGGGGGATATGAAAATGCGGCATAAAACGCTTGCTCTGCGCCACAAAATCAATTATCTCATTGGTTAGCAGGTTAGGCTCTATAGATGAAATACGAAACCTGTCCACCTCTTCAATCTTATCCAGCTCCTGTATTAGCTTGTAAAAGTTCTCGTCAGTCCTTTCGTTGTCATCGGTTGTTTTGCCATAGTCCCCAAGGTTTACACCGGTAAGCACTATTTCTTTTACACCGGTTCCGGCTACTTTACGTGCTACCTCTACTGTATGCGCTATAGTATTGCTGCGGCTTTTGCCACGCGCCATAGGTATAGTGCAAAACGAGCAGAAATAATCGCAACCATCCTGCACCTTTAAAAAACTGCGGGTACGTTCGCCCTGCGAGTATGCATCGGCGTAAAACTCCACATTATCTATATCGCCGCTTATTACCACCGGTGCAGTTTGTTCCTCCAGCTGCTCCAGGTACTCATGTATCTTAAACTTTTCGTTAGCGCCCAGCACCATGCTTACACCCTTTATCTTGCTAATCTCTTCGGGCTTAAGCTGCGCATAGCAACCCACAATAATCACCTTGGCCTCAGGGTTGGTCTTCAGTGCAGTTTTAACTACCTGTTTGGTTTCCTTGTCTGCATTTTCGGTTACACTGCAGGTATTAATAATATAATAGTCGGCACGGTCGCTAAACTCTACTTTCTGATATCCCTGCTCGCTAAGTATGCGGGCTATGGCCGAGGTCTCAGAGAAATTGAGCTTGCAGCCCAGTGTATGCAGCGCTATTTTACGATTGTAATACATGCGGCGCGAAGATAGCAAAAAAAAGGCCCTCCGCTTACGCGAAGGGCCTTAACAAACTCAGCTATAAAAATCATCGCTGTATTACCAGCCTTACTGCTTTGGTATGCTGCCCATTAGTAATATGGCAGGTATAAACAGCATCCGCCAAGGCAGATACATCTATATTGGTAATTCCATCGGCATTCAACAATTGCTGCGCTACCAACTGGCCCTGTAGGTTGTAAATAGTAAGCGCTGCGCTGCCACCCATGTTGGTTTTTATATGCAGGGCAGTACCATTGTTTGGGTTGGGATACAACTTAAACTCCACATCATTCACCGGTGCTTCGTTAATTGCTGTAACACCTGTTTCATCTGTTTTAGAAGAAGAACCCATCACATAAGGCCCCAGCCATGCGCTATAATTACCTGGCGAACACACATCGCGCACAAACCAGGTAAATCCCGGCGCATTGCCATTAGCAAAAAAGTGAGTAGGAAACGTAGGGCTTTGTGTACGGTAATAGCCGCTCGATTGCTGAATAGTAGCCTGCGCCGGCGAGGTAATATTCATACCCGCCGCAATTTCGTAACTCTTGCTGCCATCCAGGTATAAACCCGACTCCCATTTTACAATCAGCACATTGCCCGATGTTACAAAAATGCCCTGGTTAATGGGCGCTACGCACGTATTGTTGCCACCTCCGGGTGTGGTAAACTGTTTCGGTACAGAGTAAGCCGTACTATCTCCGGTGGTGCAATACTCCTTGACCCGCCAGTTATAAACGGTATTGGCAAACAAACCGCTTAACGTGGCAGTGCGGCTATAACCTACACCTGTACCAACATTGTAATAGCTATAGGCACCGGTAGTCTGGTCATGCAGTTCTATAACAGCAGTTGCGCCATAGCTAGTGCTTAGCCAGCTAACTATTGCACTGGTAGTGGTAATAGAACTGGTGCTCATGTTATTTACATTAGGCACATTACAGGTTGCTGCCGGTAACGTATGTGGCCCGCTCCATACAGTAGTATCGCACAGCCCGCAAACCTCGCGCACAAACCAGGTTACATTACCTACACCGGAGGCTACGTTAAGCGCGTGGGTGCGTGTAGTGCCGCTTACCTGCCCCGGTGTAATAGTGGTTACCGGTGTTAAGGTGCCCTGCTCTGCACTGGTTATGCCCACACCATAACTTATCTGGTAAGGTTTGCTGGTTTCGTTGGTGTATAGGCTATTCCAGCTAAGGTTAGCGTTTTGTGTGTTAACTATTGTTCCTGCCTGTCCATCAGGTGCAGTGCACCGTGGCGAGGTATAAGTACTAAACCCTTTCACCCAATCGCTGTATTTATTTACACCGCATTGCTCACGTATCTGGTAGGTAAAAAAAGTAGACGATGGCAGGCAGGTTATAGTGCGGTTTACAGGTGTGCCGGTAATAGGGCCGCCGTACATGTAAGGACTGCCGGAGCCTTGCGGCGTTAGTTGTATCTCGTAACTGCTGTTGCGTACGCC
>DATGXP010000352.1:0-3938 GCA_035298845.1 Chitinophagales bacterium | reverse complement strand
GTTTTAGTTTCAGGTTCTTCTTTATACCATACATACCTGCGGCTAAGCACGCCGACATGGCCAAATAAGGATTGCTATCGCTGCCTACTACTCTTGTTTCTAATCTCGATGACTTGCTGCCACCCGGTAAGGCGCGCAGCGCTACGGTGCGGTTATCTACGCTCCAGGTTACGGTAGTTGGCGCCCATGCACCTTCTACCAATCGCTTGTATGAGTTAATGGTAGGTGCTACCATCGGCAATATAAACGGCAGGCAATACAACTGACCGGCAAGGTAGCTCTTGAACAGCTCACTCATTTTATTCTTGTCCTGGGCGTCGTGAAACAAGTTCTTGCTGCTCTTCTTATCCCACAGGCTTTGGTGTACGTGTCCGCTGCAGCCAGGCAGGCTCTCATGAAACTTAGCCATAAACGTGGCTATGATGCCATGCTTGTAGGCAATCTCTTTAGCCGATGTTTTAAATAACACAGCGCGGTCGGCTGCCTCTAGCGGTGCCGAGTAAGTGATGGCGGCTTCGTATACACCAGGTCCTGTTTCGGTATGCAGGCCTTCCAATGGCACACCAAAATTTTTCATACCATCAAACAGGGCATTAAAAAAATCGTTGCGGTAGGTGCTGCGTAGTATGCTATAACCAAACATACCCGGTGTAAGTGGCTGCAGGTTACTAAAGTTTTTTTCGTGCAGGCTCTGCGGTGTCTCGGCAAAGTTAAACCACTCAAACTCCTGGCTGGTGTAGGCAGAGTAACCAGCCTTCTCTACTTCGCCTATTACTTTCTTTAGCAACTGGCGCGGACAAACAGTTAGCGACTGGTCTTTATCATCTACAAAATCGCCCAGGAAAAAAGGCACATCATTCTCCCACGGTATTTTGCGGAAGGTGCTCAAATCTATTCTTGCCTTGGCATCCGGGTAACCGGTGTGCCAGCCGGTGTATTGGGCATTGTCATACGCCAGGTCATTGGCATCCCAGCCAAACACTACATCGCAAAAACCGAAATTAGAATCTACCACCGAAAGGAATTTATCGGCGCTCATGTATTTACCGCGCAGTATGCCGTCGATATCTGTAACAGCAACTTTAACTTTTTGCGATGGGTGGTTCTTTACGTAGTCCAGAATTTGTTTGGTGGTCATGTATTAATGGTTTGAAAGTGGTTGATTATCGGTGCTGTGAAATAAACGATAAAGAACAAATGACACAGCAAGTACGCCAAAGAAAATTGCGCTTAGCATCAAATTATAATAGGCCATAGCCACTAATGCTACACTGGCGATAGTTAATGCTATAAGCGGCAGCACCGGGTAAAACGGCACATGAAAAGGCCTTGGCATATCCGGCTCTGTTTTACGCAGGCGCATGATAGAGAGGCACGAGAAGATATAAAGGCACAATGCACCGAATACTGATATGGTAATTATATCGCCGGTGCGGCCCGTGAACAGGGCAGCAATACCAATCAGCATATTAAACACAAGCGCATAGTGCGGCGTGTGAAACTTAGGATGTATTTTACCCAGCACGCGCGGAAACTGCCCTACCTTGCCAAACTCATAGGTGCAACGCCCTGC
Organism: Chitinophagales bacterium; assembly: GCA_035298845.1. GTDB lineage: Bacteria > Bacteroidota > Bacteroidia > Chitinophagales > LD1 > Bog-950. Next base: position 2,365 of record DATGXP010000352.1, on the reverse strand, counting down.
CGCTAACAGCAGCCCATTGAACGATGCTACAAAACCAAACAGGCCCACGCTTACCAGCATGTGATACATAATGCCGCTATCGCCGGTTATTTGCCCCAGCGCCATCGGCAGTGGTGAGTCGCTCACCGCCCCGGCCTTATCATATACTACTTTCTCCCAGCCACCTACACCCACTGCGGCGCAAAAAGTCATAGCTGCCAGTATACCCAGCGTAATCATGCTGTACATAAAACCCTTGGTAATATTCTTCTGGGGGTTAATGGTTTCTTCAGCTACGTTGGCTAGTCCCTCCATACCTAAGAAAAACCAAATGGCAAAAGGTATAGCCGCAAATATGCCCGGTATACCATGCGGAAAAGGATTAGTCTGTAAATTCTGCACCTGGAAGTGCGGCAGCGTAAGCGCAGCAAACAAACTCAACTCGCCTACCGCTATTATGGTAATAATAAGCTCAAACGTGGCCGATATTTTTACACCCAGTATATTTACACCGGTAAAAATAAAGTAAGCCACTATGGCAAACACCATAGCATCTACCGCCGGAAACAGCAAATGAAAATAGGCACCAATACCTAAGGCAATAGCAGGAGGAGCAAACACAAACTCTATCCACTGCGCCATGCCGGCTATAAAACCAATATCGCGGCCAAAGGCGCGGCCCGCATAATCAAACGCGCCACCCGCCTTGGGTATAGCACAGGCCAGCTCGCTATAGCTTAGCGAAAACGTAATATACATAATAAGAATGAAAATGGTAGCAATACCCAGGCCCACCGTGCCGCCTTTATCCAGGCCAATGTTCCAGCCAAAGTACATGCCCGATATAACATAGCCTACGCCCAAACCCCACAGCATGATGGGTGTAAGGGTTTTTTGCAACGCGCCGCCGTGAGTTTGTTCCATGCGCCGAATATAAATTTTTCTTATTCGGCTTTGTAACAGCCAGAATTATGATGAATATTTACTTTAGTAAACATTCATCTCTATGGACATCAATCGGAAAGCTTTTCTCGAAAAAATTTCAGCTCTTGGCCTTGGTATTGTACTAACCGATATCGCCCCGGTTTTTCGTAGCGACGACTTTTATGTAAACCAAAAGGTAGGCATAATTGTAAAAAAACCAAAGGGCTGGCAATATTTAACCAAGGTAGAATTGGGCTTGCTTTACGGGGGACGTGAAGAAGAGCAGAATGTGTTATGTGGGTTTGCTTATGAGGAGGGCGACTACGTGTCCCCACTTATAATTATTTCGGGTTACGAAAAAACATTCAACCCCGATACTCTCTCCACCTTTGCCCGGTTCGGCCTTTCGATACATGCAATGCCTGATTATGCTGAAATATTACCGGATTATACCTTACTAAAATCTGAATCGTATCAATTAAATGGTTTTGATGTCAGGGAGGAGCGGGCAAGCTATACCGGTAACCTTACGATAACGGAACCAGGGCCGGCCTTGCTTAATACCCTAAATTTTACTCCCAATAATTTTTCACACGGTATTGATATTTACGCCTCTACACCGGTGCGAAGTGAACGGGCTTTTGTTGACGCATATGATTATGTAAAGGCTAATATTACACTGGCGTAAGCAAGTTTTTTTCCTGCTGTTCCGGGTGTTGCCGCAGCTTTGGGCGGCACAACTCGGAACTCCCAATAAACAGGAGTGTTCTACTCCGTTTGCCTCTTCATTTATATTCGTGCATTCGTGGCTGACTGCATCTATTCTTCCGGGCTTTAGCCCGTAATTAAAAAGATATTCCGCTTATCAAAACTGCCGTTGGTTTCTAACCAACGGCCAATAGCAGCTCCTCCGGATATACCATGCGCCCCTGGCTGGTGCTATGGCTTAGATATTTGTAATGCCTGTGTTTAGCTATTTCAATTCCGCTGGTTGTACTGGCGGGCAACACCATTTTGCCACTCGTACTATTCGTGGCAATTCTGTTTTTTATACTTTTTATATTTTTGCTTATACCAAAATAAGCACATATCAACCCCATGAAACCTCACCCCCAAAAATTCAGTTACCTATTGCTTTTGGCGTTCACTTTTATATCTGCCATGGGCACAGCGCAGTACTGGCACCCCGTTGCAGGGCAAATTCCCGGTGCGCGCTTTACGGGCATAGCAGCCAATACTTCATCATCAGCAATAGTTGCCGCTACGCTCAATGCAGGCATTTACCGCAGTGTAGATTCGGGCGACTCCTGGCAAACTGTTCTCGCTATTCAGGATTCTGTTTTTTCATTGGCCGATGTTGATGGCAAATACCTTTGTGCAGGCGGCAAGGGGTTCACTTATACCAGTGCGGATAGTGGCCTAACCTGGGCCACGCATGTTTTTCCTCTTCCCGTTACTATTG
>DATGXP010000351.1:0-2143 GCA_035298845.1 Chitinophagales bacterium | reverse complement strand
CATTTATCAGGCCTAATGTTCGGCTTTTTCAACGGAAATAACGCCCAAACGAAATTCTTTGATTTTAGAGGAATTCGCTTAGGTTTGTCCACCTTTTTAAAACCACGTCTAAATTTAAAAAACAATGGGTTACCAATTCTCTAAAAGAATTTTTGTAATGGCAATGGCAGCACTCGTTTTATACGGCTGCGGAAAAAAACAAGCTAAAAACGAAGTTATCATTCACGAGTTGAGCGATACCGACATGCTTAACCCTACCAACTACCAAAGTGCAGATGCCGGCTACTACATCGCCCAGATGTTCCAGAGCCTGTGGGGCACTAATCCTAAAACGCTTGAGTACGAACCAATTTTGGTAAAAGCGCTGCCGGTAGAAGAATACGATAGCGTAAAAAACCTGCTTACCTATACTGCCGAAATACGTGAAGAGGCCATGTGGGATAATGGCACACCTATTACTTCAAAAGACATCGCCTTCTCTATTAAATTATACAAGGCACCGGTTATTAGCAACGAGCAAAACCGTCCCTACTTCGAGCTTATCAGCGATGTGGTTACATACCCTGAAAACCCACGCAAATTTACTATCGTTTGCAACAAAAAATACATTCTGGCAAAATCGGTAGCCGGTTCGTTTGCTGTTATACCGCAGTATATCTACGACCCTAAAAACCTGATGGATAAGTTTTCAATTAAGGACATCAACGAGAAATTTGCCCAGGTGCAGGAAGATGCAACTATGAAAGAGTTTGCTACCGAATACAATAGCGAAAAATTTCAGCGCGATTCTGGTTATATCGTGGGTTCGGGCCCTTACGCCTTCGATCAATGGGTAACCGGGCAAAAAATTGTTTTAAAGAAGAAGAAGAACTGGTGGGGAGAGAAATTTAACAGCGAATACGCCTACCAGGCGTTTCCGGATAAGTTGATTTACCAGACTATTAAAGACCAGACAGCAGCACTTACTGCCTTAAAAGGCAAGCACCTGGACGTAATGTATGGTATCAAGAGCAAAGATTTTGTAGAGCAATTGCAGACTTCGGAAGAGGTAAAGAAGAACTTCAACCTGGCTACACCATTATCTATGGCTTATACTTATTTTGGTATAAACATGCGCAATCCTAAGTTTGAAGATGTGCGCGTGCGCAAGGCGTTGGCCCACCTTAGTGACGTTGAGAAAATAATTAAGGTAATTGGCTACGGCCTGGGTGAGCGCGTTAACGGCCCGGTTAACCCGTACAAAAAAGGTGCATTTAATGATACTATTACCCCTTATGATTTTAATGTAGCTAAGGCAAAAGCCCTGTTGGCAGAAGCTGGCTGGAAAGACACTAACGGCGATGGCACTTTGGATAAGACATTAAACGGTAAGCAAACCGAGTTCAACATTACCTTTACTTACAATGCCGGTAATGATAGTCGCCGCGATGCAGCCCTTATATTTAAAGAGGCTTGCCGCCAGGTAGGTATCAACGTAGATGTAGTACCGCAGGAGTGGAGCATTTATATCGAAAATCAGAAAAAACACGATTTCGAAATGTTTTATGGTGCCTGGATAGGTTCTCCTACACCGGATGATCCTAAGCAAATATGGCACACTGAATCTATCAATGGTGGTAGCAACTATGTGTACTTTGGCAATGCGGAAACAGATAAGCTGATAGATGACATCCGCGGAGAGCTCAATGATGATATCCGTAATGATCTTTACCGCAAGTTCCAGGTTAAGGTACACGATGATGTGCCTTACATCTTTATCTGGAGCCCTAAAGAGAGAATGGCTATAAGCAAGCGTTTCACCAATACCGAAACCTTCATAGTTCGTCCGGGTTTCAATGAAGCTGCCTTTAAACTGGCTCAATAATTTTTTTCGCTTAGATACTATTAATGAAACCGGTAGAAGTAGAAACAAAATCTGGCAAGACAGACGCAGGAAAGAAATTTTTCATGGCAAAAATTTCATTTCCACTGTTCGGGTATATATTCAAGCGGGTATTGATTTTTATACCTACCCTGTTTATTATATCGCTGCTTACCTTTATACTTATTGCAGCAGCGCCCGGCGACCCTGCCGATACCATGCTTAACCGCAGCAGCGGCGAAGGCCAGGCATCAGATAAGCTGGCTACCGAAAAATCGTATG
>DATGXP010000350.1:0-4288 GCA_035298845.1 Chitinophagales bacterium | reverse complement strand
GTAGTGATCAGAGTTATTGTTACCACCCTCCCCAAAATTCTTACTGGCAGGGCCGGCAGAGGCTGTTGCTCCAGGGTTCTGATTTTCTACATAGTAGGTTGTAGTTTGCCCTAGCGGCGGGGTAATAAATGTAGTACCACTATGCACAGGTGTGCCTCCGGTTTCTGTTTCAAACCATTTAATTTCTCCGGCACCGGTAGCGCTAAGTGTTGCGGGTGAGCCGGAACATATATCTGCTCCGGTGGCAGCAGTAGGTGTAAAATCTGTAATAGTGATATATTGTTGTTTTATAACAGAATCACGCCCACAGTCCGGGCTCCACGACATCAGTTTTACCGTGTAGGTTCCATAACTGGTATAGGTATGGGAGGGGCTCTGCAAATTGCTTGTGCCTCCATCACCAAAAGCCCATTCGTAATACACGGCATTGGTACTGGAATCGATAAAAGCAATAGTGGCAGGAACGCCACAATAGTTGGTAACCGGCGTGCTAAAGTCAGAGTTTACTTCTTGTACAAAAGCATTCCCTACACCTACAGCATACCAGGCATTAGCTACTACCCTCACTTCCGGCGAGCATGCTCCAAATAGATCCTCGGTAGCTTTAATAGAATATTTGCGGGCATCGGCATATTGAGAGGTCGGGGTCAAATAAACAGTTAGGGTCCGGTATGCTATGGCTTGCGCAGCAGTAATACCAATACCCGTAATGTTGTACGCATGTCCATTATCATTAGAACCTACTTCGCCCTGAGCTACAATGTAAAACCAGTGATTTTGCACTCCACTGTTTATGTGCACTCCTCCGTTATCAAAGGTATCAGTAATCCAATAAATGCCCTCATAAGTATCGGGGTTGCCATAGTTTTTAGGATTTTTCATAGACCTGAAAGGGGGGCCATTCTGATCTCCCAGTACGTAATCTACAACAGCGGATTGACGGGCATATTGTCGAATAGAAACACCCATGATATCGCTAAAAGATTCGTTCAAAGCGCCGCTTTCGTTCTCATATATTAAATCCGCGGTAAACTGGGTTAAACCATGCGTAATTTCATGTCCTCCAATATCCAAAGTAGTATAAGGGGTTGTATTGTTCTGATTACTTCCATCGCCGTAATTCATCGCTCCCCCATCCCAAAAAGCATTATCGTAGTTTACACCAAAATGTACATAGGCAGCAAGTATTAATCCATTGTCATCAACACTATTTCTGCCAAAATTATTCATGAAAAAATCATGAGTTACTTCACTGGCATAGTGGGCATCGGTAGCATATTCATCCAACGAATCATTTACATTGTTCCAAATTTTGGTAGTATTGAAAAAGTCAGTATTTGAAGGATTAGTGGTGCGCCTTGCATTATAAGTGCGTATTCCGTTACCACGCCCGGTTTCGCGCAGGCGGTAGGTAGTCGCATTCACACTGTCCGCCACAATAGGCTGTATGCCATTGTACTGGGTATGAGCAGTAGCATTTGCATTGGCATGCTGAATTCGGTTGAGGGCATAAAGCACCTCGCCGTTTAGTGCATCTATATATATATAACGCCTCGAAAAAGGCTGAACAGCATACACATCGATTTTATACGCCAGATTAAATACGCCTCCTCCAAGTTTATTACCCTTTGCAATGTATACCAGTTGGGGTTGAGGATAATAGGTAGCGCTGGGATTCCCTGTATTTTCCCGTAGGGCTTCCTCTGCTCCTTCTGCCTGCCATTTATACTCCACAGCACTTACGTAGCTTAAAGCTGCGCTTATAGCCTCACCATTGCTTAGCACTGGTGCCTCCGGCGCAATAAAGTTACCTACTAAATCGCCATTAATACTTTCTATTATACCATTACGGGTATGTAATATATACATAGTAAATTCAACCGGTATTCCGTTTATTGTTTGCTGATATCGATAATGTACCATGCCCAACTTATCCTTTTCGGTAGATAAAAGCTTAAATCCATTACCGTCAGGTAGTTTGTAGTGCTGCGCCAGCCAGTCAGGAAACTTATCTATTGAAACCTGTTCGTTTTTTTGTATCCGCATATATTGCGGCACTTGTGAAAACTTACCGGCAAAGGTTTGTGCACCTGCTTGCAGGGCAAATAATAACATAAACCCAAAGGCAAACTGCGAAAAGCGTTTGTGCATACATACTCTTTTATACTATACAAAAGTAGCATTTACCGGTAAATCACCGGTAAGCAATTAAAGCATATGGCGTAGGTCAAGAAATGATTGAACCAACAGCTTAGCACAAAACCTGCTTTGTTTTTTCGTGCCACCGCAATGTAACCAACCCAAAATATCTGCCGTATACCAAAGCATGTCAACATTCGCCGAAATATTAAACGAAGCAACTCAGGTACTGCAAATGGCAGAAAACTTCAACGCCGGATATCTTGAACCAGCGCGCATTCAACAAAATGCCCCATGTGTAGTAATACCCACCCCGCAAACAACCCAGGGCGAGCAAAAAATGCCGGTTGCAAAACCAAATGGGATTACCCGATAAACAGACTCTAATTGAGCCATTTACATGGCCTAACTAAACTAAACTTAAATTTTTTTGCTAAACAAAAAAAGGCCTCTACATAGAGGCCTTTTGCATTTCAAAATTAAACTTTAGTTACTGGGGGTGCAGGTGTAACCGATATTCTCGTTTATCTCAATTGCATTTCTATAATCTTCATTGTTATCAAAATTATCTCTGCACACTTTGGTATCAGATAGGTAAGCATGCTTGCATTTCTCACATTTGCATGAAGACGCAACACTTAAAACAATAAAAGTAAGGGTATAGAAAATTATCTTTTTCATAATAGTAGTTTTAGCTTGGTATAAAGATTATCGCACCAAAGTTACGCTTCCCTTATAAATTTTAGGCGTATAGTTATCAATAAAAGTTATGTGCACAACATAGATGTATACCGCCGGAGGTGCAGCCACGCCTTTATAAACACCATCCCAGGCAAAATTCATGTCGTTGCTTTCATAAACCAGTTCGCCCCAACGGTTAAATACTTCTACTTCAAACTGTTTCCATGCTTCTTTATTTCCAAATACTTCAAAGTAATCGTTGGCTCCATCGCCGTTTGGTGTAAATACGTTAGGAATAAAAATGACATACTTAGGAATAACAGTAATGTTTACACGGTCATCGGCCACACAGCCAGAGTCGGATGTAGCAGTTGCTATATAATAGATACTTTGCAATGGCGATGATGTCGTATTAATACAATCGCTGCAGCTTAGCCCGCTTGATGGCTGCCAGATAATGCTGGCAATGTTTCCGCCGGTAGAGGTGGCAAAGATATCTACAGTACTACCCAAATCAATAGTGGTATCGTGCGGCAGGGCCACTATGTTAAATGAATCATCGTTCATTATAATAAACGAAGTATCTCTCACACAGTTATTGGCATCGGTAATTGTCACCGAATAGGTACCCACACCAAGAGAGTAAACATCTTCGGTGGTAGCGCCGTTGCTCCATATATAACTGGCCGGTGGGTTAAACGTAGTAGCCGACAAATTAACAAAGCCATTTTGCAACGGATCGCACAGTACGTTGTGCACCACAGCACCTAAGGTAATGCCGGGTAATTCAATCACTGTATTGCTGGCTGTAGCTGTGCAGTTTTCAGCATCGGTTACAGTTAAGCCATACACACCCGGGCCCAGGTTGCTGTTTATGGGTCCTGCGCCGTTAGTCCAGTTATAGGTGTAAACTGGGGTGCCACCGGCAGCATTGGCAGTAATGGTGCCATCGCCAAAACCAGGGCAGGTTACATCTGTTACTATAGGGTTTACAGTAAGCAGCGTTGGCTCGGTAACAGCTATGCTTAGCAGGCTATCGGCACATTGGTGAGCATCAAATACAGTAACGCTGTAAGTACCTGCTGTCAGGTTACAAACCTGGGCAGTGCTGGCTCCCTGGCTCCAAACATATTGATAAGCGGGTACACTGCCGGTTGGTGTTATAGTAATACAACCATCATTACCACCAAAACAGCTTACATTTTGGGTAACCTGTGCCAGCGTTAAATCGGCAGGCTCGGCTATAAAAATTGAATCAACTCCAACTGCCGCACAGTTATTGGCCTCGCGCACGGTAACTTCATAATAGCCTGTAGACAGGCCGGAAATATCCTGTGTTGTCTGTCCATTACTCCATTGGTATGTCCACGGGCCACCGGTGCCGGTCACAATCAAATCAATCGAACCATCGCTGCCACCAAAGCAGTTTACATCTATCACTGCTGTATCCAGGAAAGTGGTTTGAGGC
>DATGXP010000349.1:0-2938 GCA_035298845.1 Chitinophagales bacterium | reverse complement strand
TACATATACTACATCGGTACCTGTGCGCAGGCCATGCGCTATCCGGAAAGGATGTTTGAATTGGAGATGGTAGGGGAAGAGGGAGAGTTTCATTTACAAAATTTAGCGATGACAAAGCAGGGAACAATCGTTTTATGCTTCACAAAAAAGGCCACCGCTTCCGCGATAGCCTTTCTGTATTCTTTGAATTAATTGCAGACTGGAGACTGCGGACGGGTAACTATTTAGCCGCCAGCGCCTTCTTCACTTCTTCAGCTGCCTCTTTCAATTGTATAGCCGATTGAACTTTTAAGCCAGATTCGTCTATAAGCTTTTTAGCCTCTACAGCGTTAGTACCCTGCAGACGAACAATGATTGGCACCGGTATGTTTCCTATCGACTTATAGGCATCTACAATACCTTGTGCTACACGGTCGCAACGAACTATACCACCGAAAATATTAACCAGTATCGCTTTTACGTTAGGGTCTTTCAATATAATACGGAACGCTTTTTCTACCCGCTCTGCATTAGCAGTACCACCCACATCAAGGAAGTTAGCTGGGTCGCCGCCCGATAACTTGATAATATCCATTGTAGCCATAGCAAGGCCTGCACCATTTACCATACAGCCAACATTACCATCCAGCTTTACATAGTTAAGTTCTGCCTGGCTGGCTTCTACTTCGGTTGGATCTTCTTCGTTCAGGTCGCGCTGTGCTTCCAGGTCTTTGTGGCGGTAAAGTGCGTTATCATCTAATGATATTTTACCATCTACAGCTATAATTTTATTATCCGATGTTTTAAAGCATGGGTTAATTTCTACCATTGCAGCATCGGCATTGATATAGGTGTTATAAACCCCACGGGTAAATTTCACCATCTCTTTCAGTGCATTGCCGCTAAGTCCCAGGTTAAAGGCAATTTTGCGGCACTGGAAATCCTGAAGGCCCACAGTAGGGTCAATCCATTCTTTCAATACCTTATCCGGTGTGTGTTCTGCCACTTCCTCTATATCCATACCGCCTTCGGTAGAGTAGATGATTACATTCTTACCCTTAGCGCGGTCAAGTAGTATAGAGAAGTAAAACTCCTTCACCTCCGATTCGCCGGGGTAATAAACATCCTGCGCTACTAATACTTTATTCACCAGGCGACCGGCAGGTCCGGTTTGCTTAGTAACCAATGTGCCACCCAAAATGGTACCGGCAATGGCTCTAACTGCATCGTGGTTCTTAGCCAATGCCACACCATTTTGCTCAGTGCCTACTATTTTACCTTTACCACGGCCACCGGCATGTATCTGGCTTTTTACCACTACCCAATCGCTGTTATAAAGCTCTTTCATTTTTTGCGCGGCGGCTACAGCCTGCTCCGCAGTTTCGGCTACAATGCCCTCCTGAATGGCTACACCATTCTTTTTCATTAGTTCTTTTGCCTGGTACTCGTGTAAATTCATGGATAGTAAGTATTGATTATTGGGACGAAAATAAACTTAGATAGGGAATAGACAAGGGAAAGAAATGGAATAGTGGAAAAATGGATAAATGGGATGCATTTGCGGGCAATTGCAGCTATTTGCTGCCCTTATACTGCTGTGGGCATTGTATTTTCCAAAGCAACCATTTTTACCGTCAATAGCCCTGCAGTCAAAAAAAAAGATGCCACAGCTTTCAGCCGTGGCATCTTTTTTATAAAGTATGAATTGAATTACCTGACCAAAGTAACATTACCCGATTTCAGTATTGAATTACCATTGGAGCATACACCGCTTACAACATACACGTATGTTGATACATCTGCAGCCTTTCCATAAGGGCCTTCTCCATTCCAGCCATCATTTAGGTTTTGTGTTTCAAAAACCAATTTGCCCCAGCGGTCAAATACCCTGAAAAACTCAAGCTTGCGTAAACCAATGCCACGTACCAAAAGTAAATCATTTATACCATCACCATTGGGCGTAAACGTATTGGGTATATAAATCGACTCAGGGTCGCAATCTACCACGCGTATTGTAACAGAATCTATACCGGCACAACCATAAGCATTGGTAGCGCGCACATACACCGTTTGATTTTGTGTAGCTGTAAGGAATGGCCTGCGGCAATTAGTGCAGGTCATAGGATCAACTTCGGTCCACAAATAGTTTACATCATCTGGCGAGGAAGCATAAATCTGAATAGTAGTGCCTGGTGTAACCGTTTGGTCATCGCCAGCCTGCACAACCGGGTTAGGAGCAATAACCAGGTGCAGCATTTCTGTATCTGGTATACAGGTAGAACTGCGCACAATTACAGTATAGTTATAATCTCCCGGCGGCGGAGCCACTATCGGATCCTGTATATTAGGTGCATTGAGATACTGCGTTGGGCTCCATGTGTAAGATGTATCGTTAAAAGATGCTTCGAGTACAGTTAAATCAAGCGGCAACACGCCCGCTTCGCAAAGCAATGTATCGTGAATATTTAAATCAGCTACCACTTTGTCTATTACATATACCTTTACAATACGTGATATAGTACATCCGGTAGAATTACCACCGGTAACGCGGTACGTCATAGAATCGGGCGGATAAACCTTAGGGTTTACAGAATTGGTATCAGAAATGAACAAATTAGGTGTCCAGGTAGCTGCTGTCACATTTGCACCTGCGCTAAGTTGCAGCGTATCGTTTAAACAAACCCTATAGGAGATGCCCGGGAAAATAGGAGGTAGTTTATCTACATTTACCTTTACCGTATCACTCGCCACGCAACCAATATTAGTAGTAGCAGTTACAAAAAGTGTTACTGTATCGGGTGCCGAACAGATAACGCTTTTACAAGTATCGCAATTAAGATACGTAGGTGATGGAGAGGATGTCCATTGGAAATGGTCGCCGAATTGGGAAGTAAGGCCTACATAATTACCCTTGCAAACTGTAGTATCATCGGGCAAATTAGGATAAGGTATTAAACCT
>DATGXP010000348.1:0-2902 GCA_035298845.1 Chitinophagales bacterium | reverse complement strand
GGCTTTTCAATGCACCCAACTCGTCGTTTACTTCTATGCGTATAGCCTGAAAAACCTGGGCCAGGTATTTATGCTTTTCGCCTATCCGGTTAGCCTCGCAAATAGTCAACAGGTCCGCAATGGTTTCAAACTCTTTCTGCTCCCTTATCTGCACTATCGCATTTGCCAGTGTTTTGCTATTGCGAACCTCACCGTATTCGCCAAACATTTTTTGCAAAGCTTCTGCGCTGTAAGTGTTTAGCACCTCAGCAGCCGTCTTTTCCCCTTGCTTGTTCATACGCATATCCAGTGGACCATCAAACCGGTAGCTAAAGCCGCGCTCTGCAGTATCGAACTGCCAGCTGCTTACTCCCAGGTCGGCCAGTATGCCATCCACAGGTAGGGCACCGTGCAAGCGCAAAAACCTTTTCAGCTCCCGAAAGTTTGCCTGAACTAAAGTGAAGCGCTCGTCATCTGGTGCGTTGCGTGCTGCATCTTCATCCTGATCAAACCCTATTAACCTTGCATCGGCATCCAGCTTATTCAAAATTTCTTTCGAATGTCCGCCGCCGCCAAAGGTGGCATCTACATAAATGCCGCCTGGTTGAATATTCAATCCATCTATACTCTCATGTAAAAGAACGCTTGTGTGGTATTTCCCTTCAGATTCAGGTTGCTGATTATCGGATTTATTCTCCTTCATCGTTTACCTGTTATCCTATGTTTAAACCATCCTTCTCTTCTAAATATTTAGCTGCTTCATCTGCCAGTTGCTGCATGTTAGCCACGTTGCCGTTGGTGTAAGCCTCATACTTAACCGCATCCCATACCTGTATGCGGTCAAACTTTCCCTTCAGCACTATATCCTTACTGGTTCCTAAGTATTTTTTAAGCGTAGTGTTTACCAAAAAACGGTCTGCGCTATCTATATCCACTTCAGTTAAACCGGTAGTAACGGCATTGATGAATTTTTGGTGATTAGTATTAAAGGGGTGAAGCTTTTGTAAAGTGGCTTCGGTTTTTGCCCAGGTTTTCATAGGGTAAATAACCAGGCAATCCTCAATATCCTTTGCCAGCATGAATTTACTTCCGTCGCCTGCAGGAAATTGCTTGCGCAATACGGCAGGAAGCTTTACGCGCCCCTTGTCGTCCATTGTGCATTCAAATTGTCCGAGGAAATTCATGTGGTTTTCTTTCTAAATTCTATTGCAAATAAAAACTTATTCCCACAAAAAAACACTTTCTACCACTAAAATAGTCAATTTAAGTTATAAACAAACCTTATACGGCACAAAACCCTTGATTTTACTACATTTCCGCAGTGGTAAAAAGTGGTAACATTTACATTACAAACGCATATTGTGGACAAAACATTGCGTTATCCACAGGTTTCAGACAGGTATTAACAGGATAAAAACAGGGGTGAATGGCCTGGAAACAACCAAAAAGTGTAAGATGGTGGGAGTTTGTGGACCAAAAAGTAGTGCGGTGGGATGGAGTGGGAGAATGAAAGGCAATTAAACCCGGTTGGTGGCGTTTTATGCTCCAAACCCCTTTTACAAGATGCGAATAGCCCCCACTATTGTAGTTTGCTTTATTTTTTGCCTTACGCAGGCTCAACAGTTTTCTACACCCATTACCTTTAATAATTTTATTAGCTATCCTTTCAATGTAGCAGGCAGAGATACAATCATAATAGGCTACGACCCTGCCGCCAGCGATACATTGGATACATCATTCGGCGAAACAAATATTTTAGGAAATTATTACGACACCGTATTGGACGTCCGTATATCTAATATCTGGGGTATTCAAAATTCTCCGGCATACTTTGGCCAAACACCTTACCAAACAAAAAAACAAATAGCACCGGACAGGTGCGGAACTAACGCACCCTCAATAATTGAACTGAATATAAAATCGAAATATTGGCCGGTGTATGTGTATTGGACCAGGCCGGAGTTTCAGGATAGTTGTCGCAATGGCAGTTCGCTTACCAATATGAACCCCGCCGACTGGTGGGGTGGACAGGGTTTCCGTGAGGTATTTGCCATCTGGAATTATCATCCTATCTATCCCAATCAGTGGTACCATATACAAGGCAACGATACTATTTACACTTATTGGATAGGGCTTGGCGACTCTGAATCAGTAGCGCTGAAAATAATTGATATGCAAACGGACAACCATGGAATAAGGGTATATCCCAATCCCGTCATAGATCGTTTTACTGTAGAAGCACCCGGAGATTTTAATTTAGAGTATGTAGAACTTTACTCAGTTGATGGAAGGCTGTTGCTAAAAACTAGCGACGGCGCAGTAAACATCAGCAATTTTAGCCGTGGAATATATTATGCTCATATCATAGGCGAGAACCAGCAGAGGCAAATACTGAAAGTATTAAAGTTGTAGTTGAAGGCTGTTGAGCTAGTTATCAAAATCAATCATCATCCTTGTAATTCATAAAATCCATATCGGGCACTACTATCGTTTCATTCTTTACTTCTTCGGCTTTAGGTTCGCGCAGTTTCTTTTGCTGGCTTACTAAATCTTTGATAGAGCCAAAGCCAATTACATCTTTAAATACAGGCGTGCCGGTAAGTTCGCCGGCCAGTTGTATTTTTTCAAAACCAAATTGGTCCTTAATGCTGTAAACAGTCTGGCGCAGTTTGTCCTTGCGCAGCGTATCGCCAAACAGCATAAACTGCACATCTTCGCTATTGGCAAAATCGGTTACCGATACCGTCATACGGATAACATCGTGGTTAATTATTTTAGGGCAGCCTGTAGCCTGTTCCTTATCTTTTATGCGTTTAAGAATAATATCCTGCATCTCTATAGCACCCTGTATGGTCAGGTCGGTACGGATATAGTCTTCATATACTCCACCGGTCTCGTAAGCGCAAGAGAATGCCAGGTAGTG
>DATGXP010000347.1:0-4524 GCA_035298845.1 Chitinophagales bacterium | reverse complement strand
TGTAAGATGATGGCGGCAAAAACTCACCGCGCTCGGGCCGCTTATATTGTATGCTGTCTATCAATGCCTGCGGATGCTCTACACGCACGCCTAATGCAAAAGGCTTGGCTTCTATCAATATGTTTTTGTGGTGCAGCAGTTCAAAAATATCGCGGGCCGAGTGGCCGGTGGCTAGTATAATGCTCTGACAATCCAGCATATCGCCATCGGCACAAATGATTTTTGTAATCGTGTTTTTGTCTATTACAAAGTCCACCACCTTTTTGTTGAAGTGTACTTCGCCCCCATTGGCTATAATGGTTTCGCGTATCTGCTCTATTATACGTGGCAGCTTGTTGGTGCCTATATGCGGGTGCGCTTCGTAGCCAATGCGCTCATCGGCGCCATGCTGAATAAATACATCCAGCACTTTCTTTATATCGCCGCGCTTGGTGCTGCGGGTGTATAGCTTGCCATCGCTGTAAGTGCCTGCTCCCCCTTCACCAAAGCAATAATTGCTTTCGGGGTTCACTTCCAGTGTGCGGTGAATTTTAGATAAATCGCCTACACGTTCGCGGGCCGGTTTGCCACGTTCTAATATAATAGGCTTAATGCCGCGCTCCAGTAGTTGCAAGGCTGCATACATACCAGCCGGACCCATGCCTATTATATGGCAGGTTTTAGCATCGCTTACTTTTTCAAAATTGAAGGTTCTTAATTCGGGTTGATAGGGTTCGCCTTCTTCGTACACATCTACCTTTAGCAGCACAATTATCTGCGGCTTGCGGGCGTCTAACGATTTGCGCACGGGGTGTACGTGAGCGATATTGTGAATAGATATACCAGTGGCAATAGCCGCCTGCTTTTTTATTTCGCCGGTATCGGCCGCCTGTTCGGGCGTAAGTTTAAGTTCTATAGAGATAGGCATTGGTTAGGTTTTTATCCTAAAACAGCGGCGAAGGTAAAAAGAAAAAATATGCCACGAATGCACGAATAACAATAAAACATATTCATTCGGCACTAATAGCATTTGCCCTATTTAGTATACTACATGTTTTACATTGTTAAAAGGCTGTAAACAATCGAAGGGTTATTGTTATCTTTAGAGGAGCAAAAAAATCAGCGGTCTGAAAACAGAACCCTATAAAGATCTGACGGACGAGGAATTAATTCACCGTTACCGTAACTCCCACGAAACTACGTATGTGGGCGAGCTATACCAGCGCTACACCCACCTGGTTTACGGCGTTTGCATGAAATATGTGCACAACGAGATGCAGGCCGAGGATATGACCATGCAGATTTTTGAGAAGCTGATACAGGATTTAAAGAAACACCACATCACTACTTTTAAGCCCTGGCTGCACATGGTGGTTAAAAACCACTGCATGATGCATTTTAGAAAAGAGTCAAAAGATGATAAAAAACGAGCTAAGCTGAAGTTTGAGCTGAACAATAATGTGGAAAATAGCCAGGTTGATCATCTACTGGATGCAGAAGAAAAACAAAAGGAGGCTGATGACAAAAGATTTGTGCTTCAGTACCTTAAAGAGGGTATTGATGAATTGAAAGACGAACAGAGAACGTGCATTGAGTTATTTTATTTGAAAGATTGCAGCTATAATGAAATTGCCAACGTAACGGGCTTTACATTAAATGAGGTGAAGAGCAATATACAGAACGGAAAAAGGAATTTGAAGAATTATATAACCGCCAAAAACAATGAGGCACAAAACGGAAAAAATGAAGTTATCTGAGCAGGGAGTGGTTCGTGAAGAGGCGCTGTTGGCGTATCTCAACAACGAACTTACTGTTGAAGATAAACAGCAGCTGGAAAAGCTGCTGGAGGGGGACCCGTTTGCCCAGGAGGCATTGGAGGGTTTAAAAGAGTCGGGCAAGGCCAGCACCGCCGCGGCCGTAGTTAATATTAACAAGAAAGTGCGCGAGCGTGTAGGCATAAAAGAAGCCCGCATGGTAAAAATGCATTGGACTACTTATGCCTGGGCAGCGGTAGTACTTGGCTTACTCATAGGCGTTGGTTTTGTAATGGTGACCTATATGGGCAATAAGCAGGAAGGGCAAATGGCCATGAATGAGCCTGCCAAGCAAGAAGTTAACCTGCTGGAAGAAAAAAAGGAAACACCAAACATAATCTCTACAGAGATAGTGACAGATACTTTAGCACCAGCGCTTGAATCGCAACCTGCTGCCGAGTCGGGTACAGTGCAAATGCGCGATGAAAATGCAAATACCAGCGCCAAACCAGAGCAATTATCGTTAAAGGGTACCAGCGGCGCAGCTAATGGTAGTTCTACTAATATGGGCGCGGTAGTAAGCCCCGGCACCTATACTATGAACTCGACCATACTGGCCGATGATAAAGGCACTGCGCCGGCGCCTAAGCCTACTACTACAAGCGTTACACGTACCGATTCTAAACCAGCGGCTGCAAATGGTGCCCAGGAAAATGTAAGTCTGGAGTCGGTAGTTACTAGCAGCAAGTACGAGAAGAAAGCTTCGGAGCAAAATCTGAAGATTAAAGATAAGCAGGTGGCCGGCTATACTACCCAAACAGTGGTTCGCGGCAGTATTATGGAGAAGGAGGAGGTAGAAAGAGTGTCGGCTGTAACTATGGATGAAGCCATGAAGAGCTTTAACAGCCAGGACTACAAAAAATCTTCGGACCAGTTCACCGAGATACTTAAACAACAACCGAATAATGCCGATGCGCTTTACTTTGGCGGCATAAGCGATTATATAAACGGTAACACCAAAAAGAGCGAGAAGAATTTTGATAAGCTGTTAAAAGAGGGCACAAAATTTAACGAGGGCTCCAAGTGGTATAAAGCCAACATACTACTTAAGAAGGGCAAGCGCGATGAAGCGAAGAAATTGCTTGATGAACTTTCCAACTCAGGCGGCTCGTACAAAGAGCGTGCAATAAAGAAAAAGGCAGAAATTGAGTTTTAAGCTACTCTTTCACCTCTAATATGTATCCGCTTTTAGGCAGATTTATAATGGTGACATTGCCATCATTTTGCAGATGCTTGCGCAGCTTTACTACATACACATCCATACTGCGGCCGGTAAAGTAGGTTACCTCTTTCCATATTTTACGCAATATATCTTCACGCTTCACCAGCTGATTTTTGTGGTCACAAAACTCTTTTAGCAACTCAGCTTCTTTAGGTGAAAGCACTTCTTTGCTACCATTAAGCGAAAGCGACCTGGCCGAAAAACTGAACTTGTATTTACCTATATCATAGCTATCCTGCACGGGTTTGCTATCCACTTTTTCGGTGCGCTTAAGTATCGCTTTTATTTTATGCAGCAATATGTCGGCATCTACCGGCTTTACAATGTAGTCATCGGCACCGGTTTGGTAGCCTTGCAGCATATCATCTTTGCGCGCTTTAGATGTAAGAAAAAAAATAGGGATGCTTTTATTCTCTTTCCGTATCTGGTTAACCAATTCAATACCATCGCGCTTGGGCATCATAATATCCAGTACGCAAATATCGAAATGGTGGTTGCGGAATGTGTTCCACCCATCTACCCCATCTTTTGTATGTACTACATCAAAGCCATTGAGGGTTAAGTAGTCTTTCAATATTTTGCCAAAGCTGATATCATCTTCGGCTAATAATATGCGGGGTTTTTTCTCTTCCATAACTTATGCGGTTGGTAATTCAATAAAAAAACGGCTGCCTTCTGCCAGAGTACTTTCTACCCAAATCTTTCCACCGGCACCTTCTATAACACTTTTGGCAAAGCTAAGGCCAAGGCCAAAGCCTTTTACATCGTGCCGGTTGCCGGTATGGGCACGGTAAAATTTTTCAAACACATGCTTTTGGTCCGCTTTGCCTATTCCAATACCCGAGTCGGCCACGCAAAGCACTGCACTCTGTTGCTTTTGTTGTAGTGTTATTTTTATTTGAGGTGCTTCCTCTGAATACTTCAAAGCATTGTCCAGCAGGTTACAAATAACCCCGCGCAACATATCTTTACCGGCATATACAAAAATATTTTCTGCGGGTACCACAGCCTCAATGGTACCCCCATGCTGTATAACCAGGGGGTCAAAAAGCTTTACTTCATCACGCACTAATTCGTTCAGGTTAATTTTTTCATACCCCTGGTGCTCATTGTTATTGCTCTCTGTAACTGCTGATTCCAGTATTCTATCTACATGGCGCGATAATTTTTTCACCTCCCCCTTTATCATACCCGAGTACTCATTCACCATATCAGGTTGTGAGCTTACGCCCGCAAGTAAAAGTGTATCGGCCGTCATAGATATAGTAGCCAAAGGAGTCTTTAACTCGTGGGTCATATTATTTATAAAGTCATTGGTTATTTCCGATATCTTTTTTTGCTTAAAAATAAGATGCAGCGAATAGGCAAATGCAGCCACTATAACAAATGTAAAGCAGATAGAAAGCAGTAACATGCCTGCCAGCGACGAGAAAATATATTGAAACCGCGCCGGAAAATTAACCAGCAGCAGCGAGCTGGCCTCTATAAAATCGGTAGCCAGCAAAGGCG
>DATGXP010000346.1:0-18854 GCA_035298845.1 Chitinophagales bacterium | reverse complement strand
GTGTAAACATTAAACTTGCCAGCCGGTTGGTTAGTTTTGAGATTGATGTGTACCGTGAAAACGAAGAGGGCAATGAGGAGGAATACGATATTGACCTTGACGAATTTGCAGATGAAATTGAAGACTGGATGATAGATGAGTTGAAGAAGATTGGCTGCGATACAGCTAAGAGTGTGCTGAACCTGAGCGATGATGAGCTGGTGCGCCGTACCGACCTGGAAGAAGAAACCATCAAAGAAATTCGCCGGATATTATCGAGCGAGTTTGAAGGTGACCAGAAGTAGTGTTGGCAATGAAGAGGAACAAACAAAAAGCAAATAAGTAATGCGTAACTGGCAATGTGGCCGGTTGCGCATTGCCCAGAAACGAGATTACTAGTTTACTAAAAACAATACATGGCAGAAGCAAAAGCAATTCGATTAGCAAAAGCAGGGGCAACCTACAACGTGTCGCAGGACCACATCCTGGAGGCGCTGAAGAAGGCGAAGTTTGCACTTACGGGTAACCCGAACGAGAAACTCTCGGCGGAGATGATTGCTGTACTCGATAAGGAGTTTGGTGCTGACAAGACTATTAAGCAACAGGCTGATAGCACAGCCAATATTGAAAAAGCCAAGAAGGAAACTATTGAGGCTAAGGAAGACAATATTGCTACGCACAAAAAAGAAAAAGAGGAAAAGGAAATTCTGATAACCAGCAACGCCGCCCCTAAGGAAGAAAAGAAGGAACCTGTAAAAGAGAAGGAACCGGAAAAGCCGAAGGAGGAGATTAAAGAAAAGGAAGTTGTAAAGGAGAAGGAACCGGACGAGCAGCATATAGTTGCTAAAAAGACAACTCTTGAAGGCCCGAAAATTGTAGGCAAGCTTGAGCCTGAAGACAAGACCAAAAAGACTACCGCTAAAAAGAAGAAGGAAGAGGAAGTAGCCCCTGTGGTGGAGCAAAAGCCGGTAGTAGAGGAAGTGAAACCGGTAAAGAAAGACAAACCTGAACCGGAGCCGGAAATTAAAATTGAAACCAAGTATCAAACGCTGGAGGGAACCAAAGAGGTAGGTAAAATTGACCTATCGCAGTTTGACCCTAAGCCAAAGAAAAAGGATGATAAAGCTGCCGTTTCGGGCGACAAGAAGCCACGCGAACGCAAGCTTGTAAAGAAGAAGGAACGTGCACCGCTTGGTGGCGACCAGTATTACGATAAGAAAGTTGAGAATTTCCAGCGCAAACGCGATGGAGTGGGAGGAAATACAGGCTTTAAGAAACCGGAAGTAGGTGCAGCGCCACCCGAAATTACCGAAAAGCAGATTGAGGATAAGATCAGGGCCACAATGGCCAAGATACAGGCCCAAACCAGCAAGAGCGACCGCTCTAAACTGAGAAGGGGCAAGCGTGAAGCCATACAGGAAAAACTGGAGGCACAACAGGAAGGCATGCAAAACAACAAGCTACAGGTAGCCGAGTTTATTTCGGTATCTGAGCTGGCCAGCCTGATGAACATGGCGCCTGTGCAGATTATTTCTACCTGTATGCAGCTGGGTGTAATTGTTTCTATCAACCAGCGCCTTGATGCTACTGTAATAGAATTGGTAACTGCCGAGCATGGTTTTGAAGTAGAATTTATTTCGGCTGCCGACCAAACCGCATTTAAAGAAGAAGAGCCGGATAAACCGGAAGACCTTACACCACGTGCCCCTATTGTAACTATCATGGGTCACGTTGACCACGGTAAAACATCGTTGCTGGATTACATCCGCAAAACCAACGTGGTGGCAAAAGAGGCCGGCGGTATTACCCAGCACATTGGTGCTTATGAAGTAACTACACAGGATGGCCGTAAAATATCTTTCCTGGATACACCGGGCCACGAGGCGTTTACCGCTATGCGTGCACGGGGTGCCAAGGTTACCGATATAGCGGTGATAGTAATTGCTGCAGATGATGCCGTGATGCCTCAAACAAAAGAAGCTATCAACCACGCGCAGTCGGCGGGTGTACCCATGATTTTTGCCTTCAACAAGATTGATAAAGATGGTGCTAATGCGGATAAAATACGCGAGCAACTATCGGGTATGAATATACTGGTAGAAGAGTGGGGCGGCCCTTACCAAAGCCAGGAAATTTCGGCTAAGAAGGGATTGAATATTGACCTATTGCTTGAAAAGATTTTGATACAGGCTGAGTTACTTGAATTGAAAGCTAATCCTAAGCGTTTGGCTACCGGTTCGGTTATTGAAGCCACGCTGGACAAAGGCCGTGGTTACACCACTACCCTGTTGGTGCAAAATGGTACGCTTGAAATGGGCAGCATAATAGTTGCCGGCCCTTACATGGGTAGAATTAAAGCCATGTTTGACCATACCGGTACCAAGATGAAAGAAGCAGGCCCATCGGTACCAGTGCAGGTGCTGGGTTTAAATGGTGCGCCGCAAGCAGGTGAAAAATTCAAAGTATTTGATAACGAGGCTGATGCTAAGGAACTGGCTACCAAGCGCGCACAAATTGAACGCGAAACCGGTATCCGTACCAAGAAACACATTACACTAGATGAAATCGGCCGCCGTTTGGCACTGGGTAACTTTAAGGAACTTGGATTGATTCTGAAGGGAGATGTGGATGGTTCGGTAGAAGCCCTTGCAGATTCATTGCTGAAACTTTCAACTGAAGAAATTCAGATTAAGATTATACACAAGGGTGTGGGTGCCATCTCTGAGTCGGATGTATTGTTAGCTACCGCATCTGATGCTATCGTAATAGGCTTTAACGTTCGTCCATCGCAAAACGCGAAGAAGATTGCTGAAGCTGAAGGCGTAGATATCCGCTTATATTCTATCATCTACAACGCTATTGAAGAAATTAAGAGCGCTATGGAAGGCTTGCTTGAGCCTAAGATAGAAGAGAAGGTGATTGGTATGCTGGAAGTGCGCAACGCTATCTTTGTAAGCAAGGTGGGTACTATTGCGGGTTGCTTTGTAAAAGAAGGCCGTATACTCAACAAATCGAAGGTGCGCGTAATACGCGATGGCATAGTAATACATACCGGAACCGTAGCCGGCCTGAAACGCTTTAAGGATGATGCCAAGGAAGTGGTTAGCGGCTTAGAGTGCGGTGTAATGGTGAAAGACTACCAGGACATTAAAGAAGGCGATATGATTGAGGTGTTTGAAGAAATAGAAATACAACGTAAGCTGTAACACCCCTAAATCCCCTAAAGGGGACATAAATACAAATACAAGCCACCGCAATTGCGGTGGCTTTTTTATTTTTAGCTAATGGATTTCTCCAACGATAAAATATCGCAGATAGTGGGAATTGTCATCGCCTCGGTATTTTTAACCGGTGTAGTGGTAGAGTATTTGCTAAGCCGGTTGCTGAAGAAAAACTATTTCTCATCAGAGTTTCTCATCATCAATTTAAGTATAGCCTCACTGCAACAGCTGACTGATGTGCTGAGCAAGGTGATATTTCTTACCGCTTTTATTTTTGTGCAGCAGCATTATTCTATACAGAAATTTTTAGGATGGAGAGAGATAGAAGTAACAAACCCATTCAGTCCGTTTAATTCATTAGTGCTTTTAAACTATGTTTTTGTATTAGTAGTAGCAGATTTTTGTCAGTACTGGCTGCACCGGTTTAGCCACGAGGTTAATATTATGTGGGCAGGCCACATTACTCACCATAGCAACAGCGAATACAACTACGGTGTTGCATTGCGACAAAACGCGCTGGAGAATATCTACACATGGGTGTTTTATATGCCGCTGGCATTTTTTGGTATACCCTGGCAAATGTTTGTAGCGGCATATGCCGTAAGTTTAATCTGGCAGTTTTTGGTGCATACGCGTATGGTGAATAAAATGGGCGTACTCGAAACATTTATGTCTACGCCTTCACATCACCGGGTTCACCATGGCAAAAACCCGCAGTATATAGATAAGAACTACGGTGCCTTTTTTATTATCTGGGATAAGATGTTTGGCACGTTTGAGCCCGAAGTGGAAGAAGTAGAGTATGGCATTACCGAACCCCTCCGCAACCAAAACCCGGCATGGAGCTGCGTGCATCACCACGTTTCTATTCTAAAAACAGTAAAAGCCGAGCCGCAATGGAAACAAAAAATGAAATGGATAATTGGTAAGCCTTCAAGAATTTACGAAGGCCAAAAGCCGGCAGAGGAGTATGAACTTTCAATAACGGCACAACCGGAGAAGAAGTTTTATGTGTTTATCAATTTTTTGCTGATCGCCATTGGCGGCTTTTTAGCGGTCAACTACTACGAGCAAACCCACAACATTTTTATTTATCTGTTAGCCCTGGCCGGTGTTATAATTAGCTTTTCAATTTTCAGCGCGCTTCTAGAGAATAAGCACTGGGCCGATTATGCCGAGGTTACGCGTTTGTTCTTAATTGCCGGAGCGGGCTTATTGTTTGCCTTTAATAACGACACACTTATTATAGGTGTAGGCGCCATTGCAATAGCGGTTCTGCTGCTATTATTTACCTGGTTTATAGCCAACCGGTATAGGCGAAGATTTGTCGCTACCTGATGGATTGGTAAACCTGCATTGTTTTTCCGGCAACTATTTTGTCCGTCATAGTTTGGGCATGCGCCCATCCGGTTTCTATCATACTTTCCCTTAGTTGAGGGTCACCTAAGATTTTTAAGATTGCCCTGGCTATTTCATCGGGTGATAGTGGGTCTACGTATATAGCGCTTTTGCCACCGGCCTCTTCCATTGAGCCACCACCGGTTGTTATAACCGGTAATCTGCTAAATAGCGCCTCTGCTACCGGCATACCAAAGCCTTCGTATAAAGCGGGAAATACAAGCAAGCTGGCCGACTGATAAATAGCAGGCATATCTTCGTTACTTACACCGGTCAGTATTTTTACACGGTCTTGTAAACCCCGCGAAGAAATCAATGCCTTTATTTCGTCCAGCATATTTCCTGCACCGCCTACTAACACCAACTCCTCTTCTACCCTATTCTTTATTAAATCGAATGCGTCTACAACTGCTTTCTGATTTTTACGCGGAAAGAAGGAACCTACATGAAGCAGATACCTCCCGGGCAAATTATATTTCTTAATTGTCTTGGATCTTTCTTCCTGATTAATCATTATTTGAAATTCTCCTGCTATGGCTGGCGGAATTACAACCACTTTTCTTTCATCAACCCCATACAGCTCAACAATGTCTTTTTTTGTTTCGGCGCTTACAGCAATAATCTTGTCGGCATGTTTTGCTGCATACTGTGTTTTAGCTTTATACATCATCCGGTCGAAGAACGGGTACTGCTCTTTATCTTTTAAAAAGAGTAAGTCATGTATTGTAACGACAGAGGGTATGCCGGTATATGATATGCCATAGGGCAATTCATTGCTTAGGCCATGATAAACGCTAATCCTGTTTTTAAGCAGTTGTTTTTTGATACTGAATGTGCGCCAGATAGAATGAGCCGAGCGCTGTAATTTTGTTTCGGGGAAAATCAATTTAAAGTTTCCTTCTAAACTGTTCAGGAACTCTTCTTTTGTTTTTGATGCGAACAAGAGGTAATCATTGCCAGTATAATCGCGCATAAGTGCATTGAGCAAGTTACGCGAGTAATTGCCAAGGCCCGAGCCATTGTTTAACGCCCGTTTTGCATCGAACCCAATCCTCATGCGTATTTGAATTTAATAGCTCGGGAATATTTTAAAGCAACTTCGCGGCTAAGGTGGTAGCAAATAAACAAGCCGGTCGCGCCATCGGTGAAACCCAACTCCACAAAATAAGTGCGTATGAATTTTACTGGTGGGCTAAACAGTAGTTTGAGTAGGAGAAACAAAATGCTTTCGTTTTTTAAATGCTGCGCGCTAATGGTAGCAAACTTCTCGCGTTGCGATAAAAAGGCCTCGCGGTTTGGGTAAGTATCGTGCAATATATCTCCGGGCATTAGTGCTGTAACTTCGCGAAAATCGTTAGGGGTAAATTTATCATGCGGGTTAGTTCCCCGCCATTCGCCTGTGCCCTTGCCCCACAATCTTATTTTACTATCGGGGTACCAACCGCATGTTTTTACAGGCTTGCCACAATAAAAATTTAGCCGGTTAATGCGATAGTGCTGTGCGGTGGCATTGTTTTCTTTTTTCCATTGAGCAATGGCCAGTAGTAGCTCAGGGCTCAATGTTTCATCAGCATCAAGTGATAATATCCAATCCTTGGCAGCCTGCTCTTTTGCCCAGTTCTTTTGCTGAATGTGCCCTTCAAATTTATGCTGCACTACGCGCACACCCATTTGTCCGGCAACTTCAACCGTGCGGTCGCCGGAGAATGAATCTACTACTACAACCTCATCGGCAATGGCATAGACCGAGCGGATACATTTGCCAATGTTTTCCTCTTCATTCATAGCAATAATTACTACCGAAAGCTGCTTACTCATTGCGGAATTGGTTCATTAATACCAGCAGAAAGGTAAGATAAAATCCGGCGCCTATCTGTTCTTCAAATGTAGCTTCGGTGAAAAAGGAGGAAAAGATAGTAAGGTGAAGGATGAGCATCAGCCAATTGGTGTAATGCCCGTTTACAATCAAAGGATATAAGAATGCTAATAAAAACAACAGCAGGCCTATAATACCGGTACTTGCCAATGTCCACAGCAGTTGATTGTGCGGCATCTTACGGTCTATTTCGGGCAGATCGGGATAGTGGCTGGCGTAAAAATTTGCCATCTCTGTTTTCAAATCACCAGCACCGGCACCCAGCCATAAATTTTGTTTTGCTATCTCAATACACCCTTTCATAGAGACCACGCGGATACCATCGGACAGATTTTTTACCTCGCCACTCCTGTAGGTAAAGTAATCGTAGCGCATATACTCATACTTGTTTTTAAAACTGGGGATATACTTAACTGCCAGGTAGGGCGCGGCGGTGAGTAATATCAAGCTAAGCGCCCCAATAGCTATGCTTCTTTTTATAATTATAAGCCGCACCAGCAATACAAAAACACCTACATATAGTGCTAGTAAACTACTGCGCACGGATAAAATGTGCAGCGCAGCAAAAAAGTAAGCCATGCAGAAAAACAATACCCATCGTTCATTTTTGTGCAACAGATAAAACTGTTTCTCCGCCATATACCAGCAGCAGAAAAAGGCAAACGCAATCATTAGTGTAAAACGTATATGGCTGATGTGGCTGTGTTTAAAAGGGATGGGTATGGCATGCCCCCGTAAAAAAGAGTCGTTTATTTCAGCGTAGTTTAAAAAGTAATTGGTAAGAACTATAACAGAACTCAGTAGCATGATGGCGACAAAGCCGTAGAGGATGGCAATAAATTTTCCGCGCGATAACCTGGTGATGCCTGCAAAGGCAAGGGGTAAGGCAATGAATGGCAGTTTAATACGGACCCATGTAAGCCATTCTACTTTGTCGGTTGAGTATAATCCTGAAAAAAGAACTATACCGAAGAAAAGAAACAGCACCAATAGCTCTTTTCTTTTTAAATACTGTTTGATGGTGTCAACGGGGCCGTTGTATAGCAGAGCGGCAACAATAAGGGCTATCATACCAATGCTGGCCACCGCACGCGATGTAACAAAACCTATAAAAATGCACAGGCAACAGGCTACTATCAGCCATTGAAAGCTATTTTCACTTACATAGTTTTTGATAGAAAGCTTAGTTTGCACGAATGAGCTTTGAAAAAGGATTTTAATTTTAAAGCATAAACATAAAACACTTGTCCGATAAAAATCTGATAACCGATTTTAAAACGTTGGCCCGCACCATATCATTGGTAGAAAACGAGGCTGAAGGTTTTGAAACCCTGCTGGAGCAGTTATCACCTAATGATATACCAGTTACCGGTTTTACAGGCCCGC
Source organism: Chitinophagales bacterium (assembly GCA_035298845.1). Taxonomy (GTDB): domain Bacteria; phylum Bacteroidota; class Bacteroidia; order Chitinophagales; family LD1; genus Bog-950. The sequence continues at coordinate 10,994 of DATGXP010000346.1, read as the reverse complement.
CTGGTGCCGGCAAAAGCACGCTGCTAAACGCCGTTATTGGCATTTTATTGGGCGAGGGCAAAAAAATAGGATTGGTGCTTGTTGACCCTTCATCACCATTTAACCTGGGGGCATTGCTGGGCGACCGCCTGCGTATGAGCGCACATTTTAATAACGAAAACCTGTTCATCCGTTCGGTGGCATCGCGCGGTTCGCTGGGTGGGCTTAGCGATAAAATTATTGAAGTAGTGGAAGTAATGCGTAGCTATCCGTTCGACTATATCTTTATAGAAACGGTAGGCGTAGGCCAAAGTGAAGTAGAAATAGCCGGCCTGGCAGATACTACGGTGGTAGTGCTCGTGCCCGAATCGGGCGATTCGGTGCAGGCCATGAAAGCCGGGTTGATGGAAATAGCCGACCTGTTTGTAATAAACAAGGCCGACCGCGCTGATGCCGAAAGCCTGGTAAACTCGCTGCAACATCAATTGCACATAAGCGGCCGTGAGCATATACCGGTATTAAAGACTGTAGCCGTAGAATCTAAAGGGGTGAAAGAGTTGATTGCAGGTATATCGGCAGTTAAACAAAGCGGCAACGAAGGCAGAAAAAGTATCTTGCTAACCGAAAAGGCACTACGCATTATAGCCCGCGCCCGCATGAAGAATTTTGACCGCGAAAAACTAAAAACAGATATAACCCTACAGGCTGGCAAACCCGATTTTAATTTATACCGGTTTGTGAAAACATATCTTTGAACAAGCCCATGATTCATCAGCTTTCTATAGATGATTTTCTATTGCAATCAAAAGGCCACCTGGTATTAGATGTGCGCAGCGAGGGTGAGTTTAATTACGGGCATATACTTAATGCTACCAGCCTTCCTCTCTTCAATAATGAAGAACGAAAGATAGTAGGCACCAGCTACAAACAACAAGGGAAGAACGAAGCAATACTGCTGGGGCTGGATATTGTAGGAAAGAAGATGAGCGAATTTGTTCGTTTTGTTCAGCCGCTACTTAAGGATAATAAAGTATTTGTGCATTGCTGGCGCGGTGGTATGCGCAGTGGCAGTATGGCTTGGCTGCTTAATCTTTTCGGGTACGAGGTGTATGTGTTAAAGGGTGGTTACAAAGCCTATCGCCATCACGTGCTTGAAGCGCTTGCTAAAAATTTCAATTACATAGTTATAGGTGGACGTACCGGTAGCGGAAAAACGAAAGTGCTGGCAGAGTTAAGGCAGATGGGCGAACAAGTGGTAGATCTGGAGGATTTAGCCAATCATAAAGGTTCGGCTTTTGGGGCATTGGGGCAGCAGAAACAACCCTCTACCGAACATTTTGAAAACCTGCTGGCAGAGGAATTAAAGAGATTTGACGTAGATAAGCGGGTGTGGCTTGAGGATGAGAGCAAAACTATTGGTAAGGTTTTTCTCGATTTGAATTTCTGGAACCATCTACGCCTTTCGCCGTTGTTTGCCATTGAGTTACCGGTTGCTATTCGGGTAGAAAAATTGATAGAAGAATATGGACATTTTTCGGGCGAGGAATTAAAAGCATCGTTTGCTAATATTGAACGCCGACTAGGCAACGAGCAATGGAAAAACGCTATAGCCGCTATAGAAGAGAAGGATTTGAAAAAGGCTACCGAAATAGCACTGCGCTATTACGATAAGGCTTACGACAAAGGTATAGCCATGAAGGAAACAAAAGAAGTTTACAGATTTAGCTTTGAGCAACAGAATTTTAAAACAATAGCCGCCACTTTGATAGAAGAGGCTGGTAAGAAATATGGAAATTAAACTAACCCAATACAGTCATGGCAGCGGTTGCGGATGCAAAGTAGCACCTGCAGTTTTAGAAGAGATATTAAAAGATACCGGACATGGCTACAGCACAAATAAGCTGTTAGTAGGTAACGAAACAAAAGACGATGCTGCTGTATATGATATGGGTAATGGTATGGCGCTGATAAGCACAGTAGATTTTTTTACGCCTATAGTAAACGACCCATTTACTTATGGCCGCATAGCAGCGGCCAATGCGCTTAGCGATGTATATGCTATGGGGGGTAAACCTTTTTTGGCTATTGCCATACTTGGTTTCCCTACTGAGAAAATAAGCGCAGAGATAGCGCGACAAATAATTGCAGGCGGTAAAAGTGTATGTGCGAAGGCGGGTGTTGCACTGGCAGGTGGGCATACCATAGATGCTCCGGAACCGTTTTTTGGCCTGGCGGTTAACGGTATGGTACCGGTAAAAAATCTGAAACAAAATTCAACGGCAAAGTCAGGTGATTTGCTTTTTCTTACCAAACCACTAGGTACCGGTAAGCTGGCTACAGCATTAAAAAGAGATTTGATAACTGAAGATGGAATGCAGCCGGCTGTAGATGCTATGTGCACGCTTAACAGCTTTGGCGAAGAATTAGGCAAACACGAATATGTGCACGCACTAACCGATGTTACTGGTTTTGGACTACTAGGCCACCTGATAGAAATGTGCGAAGGGTCACAGCTGTCGGCTGAGATAAATTATGCTGATATACAATTATTGCCCGGTGTAAAAGATTTGGCGGCTAAGTTCGTCTATGCTGACAATACCATGCGAAACTGGAAAGCATACGAAAGCAAAGTGCGGGGAATAGGCAGCGAATCGCTGCTAACCCTATGCGACCCGCAAACCAGCGGGGGATTGCTGATTGCTGTAGCCCCGGACAAGGAAAGAGACTTTCTTGCGCTGGCTGCGGCTAATAATTTGCATTTAAAAGCTATAGGAAAACTTAACTCACCTCAAGACAAAACCATCACCATTTTATGAAAGGAAAGAATGTAATTATAACAGGCGGCAATGCTGGCATTGGCCTGGCAACTTCTATAGGCATAGCTAAGCAAGGCGCTAACGTTTACATTGTAGCGCGCACGAAAGAAAAAGGCGAACAAGCGATAAAAGAGATAAAGACCGCCAGTGGAAACAACAACGTAAAGTATTTTGTAGCCAACCTATCCTCTCAAAAATCTGTTCGACAGCTAGCTGCAGATATTAGAAAAGAACTAAGTGTAATAGATGTGCTGATTAATAACGCAGGCGGTACCTTTGCTGAGTTTGGTTTAACCGAAGATGGCCTGGAAACTACTATAGCCACTAATCACTTTGCTTACTTTTTGCTGACGAACCTATTGCTTGACTTAATTAAGAAGTCGGATTATGCACGAATAGTCAACGTGGCATCACATTCGCATTATCGTGGTAAAATAGACTTTGACTCATTTACAGGTGATAAGAATTACTTTATAATGAGGGCTTATGAGCAAAGTAAGCTGGCTAATGTGCTGTTTACCAATGAACTTGCCGATAGGTTAAGTGGAACCAGTGTGACCGTAAATAGCCTGCACCCCGGTGTGGTTAAAACCCAGATAGGTAATAAAAATTCCAACTGGTATTCATCACTATTTTGGTCGCTGATGACCAAAATAGCAGGTATTAGCTTGGAGGACGGTGCCAAAACCTCTATTTACCTGGCTACGTCGCCCGAGGTGAAAAATGTAACAGGGAAGTATTTTGCAAAGTCGAAAGAGAAAAAGCCTTCGCTGCTGGCATTGGACAAGGAACTTGGAAAAAAATTGTGGAAAAGAAGCGAAGAGCTTTGCAGCCTGAACTAAAAACAAGTAAAAGGAATAATTTTATTTTTGAACCCGTAAGAGTATCGGACTTTTCATTGCTGAAATCTTCTCTCCTCTCACGTATTTTTCCATTTTAAAACAATCAAACAATGAAGGCAGCAAAAGATACTGTTGTTAAACTGACGTATGAATTAAGAAACGAGCCCAATGGACCAGTGGTAGATGCGGCTGATAAAGAAAGCCCATTTGCGTTTTTATTCGGACACGGCAATGTGTTAGATAAATTTGAAAATAACCTGGAAGGCCTGATTGCCGGCAACCAGTTCCACTTTGAGCTTAGCGCAGAAGATGGTTATGGTGAGTATGATGAGCAAGCGGTTATTGAGCTTGACAAGAACGTATTTGCTGTGGATGGTGCAGTACAAGACGAAATGTTGTTTGTAGGCAACATAGTTCCATTGCAAGATCAGCATGGCAACCCTTTTCAGGGCCGTATAGTAAATATAGTGGACGATAAGGTTACGGTTGACCTTAACCACCCTTTTGCAGGTAAGCCACTTTTGTTCAGCGGTGAGATTGTAGAAGTGCGTGCAGCACACCAGGTAGAAATTGAGCATGGCCACGTGCACGAGCACGGGGATCACAGCCACCATTAAACCCCTAAATCCCCCTAAAGGGGACTTTAAGTACAAACAGCCAAGAATTACTCTTGGCTGTTTGTTTTTAGGAGTAGTCCAAACTACTTTTTCCTTTTCTCCAGCGTTGCAATCACATCCTGTAGTTTGAAGCCCTTGGCTTGTAGCAATATCATATAGTGAAATAGCAAGTCAGCAGCTTCGCCCAGAAATAATTCGTTGTTATGATCTTTGGATTCTATTACTAACTCCACGGCTTCTTCGCCTACCTTTTGCGCCATTTTGTTGATGCCCTTTGCAAACAGCGAAGATGTGTATGAAGTAACATCCGCAGAGTTTTTGCGTTGCTCGATGGTCTGCTCCAGTTCTGCTAAAAAGGCCAGGCTATCTTTTTTATTTTCCTCGCCCCAGCATGTATCTGCACCGGTGTGGCAAACAGACCCTACCGGGTTTACCTTTATCAGAAGGGTATCATTATCACAATCATTTTGTATTGAAACTACATTCAGAAAATTACCGCTCTCTTCGCCCTTAGTCCATAACCTGTTTTTGGTGCGACTGAAAAACGTAACCCGCTTTTCATTTTCAGTTTTATTGAAAGCTTCCTGGTTCATATAGCCAAGCATCAACACCTTACCGGTTTGGGCATCCTGAATGATAGCGGGCACAAGCCCATCGCTTTTTGTAAAATCTATGGTCATAATCGTACGCTGATATCTTTGTGATGTAAATAGTTCTTCAAATCGCGAATGGCAATTTCTTTAAAGTGAAAAATGCTTGCAGCTAAGGCTGCGTCTGCCAGCCCGGTCGTAAATGTATCGTAGAAATGCTCCATCGTTCCCGCACCGCCTGAGGCTATCACCGGTATATTGATGGTCTGAGAAATTTGCCGTAATGCCTCGTTGGCAAAACCATTCTTAGTTCCATCGTGGTTCATAGAGGTGAACAGTATTTCGCCGGCACCTCTTTGCTCTGCCTCTTTTGCCCAGTCAAACAGGTTTAATTCGGTTTCTAATCGCCCACCGTTTAAATATACCTTCCATTCACTATTTGACAGTTTGGCATCTATAGCCAACACCAAACACTGGCTACCAAACTTATCGGCTATATCAGATATCAGCTGGTGATTTTTTATCGCTGCCGAATTCAATGAAACCTTATCAGCACCGCTTTGCAGCAAGGCATACACATCATCTACCGACGATATACCGCCACCTACCGTAAAGGGAATGTTGATAGCCGCTGCCACATGCTCTACCAGTTCAATAAGCGTTTTTCTTTTTTCGTGCGTAGCGGTAATATCTAAAAACACCAATTCATCTGCGCCTTCCGCTGCATATATCTTCGCTAATTCTACCGGGTCGCCGGCATCGCGCAGGTTCTCGAAGTTGACACCCTTTACAGTGCGGCCATCTTTAATATCCAGGCAGGGGATAATGCGCTTGGCCAGCATCAGTTAAATTTTGAAAGTTGGTTCAACAATATTCTGCCCTCGTAAATAGCTTTGCCGATAATAGCACCATGCAAACCTGTAGCAACCAGTATCTCTAATTCCTCTATGCTGGTTACACCACCACTGGCTATTAATTTAAGGGAGGGGAAGCGCTGCAAAATCTTTTTATATAACTCTACCGATGAGCCCTGCAACATGCCATCTTTGGCTATGTCGGTGCATATAACGTATTGTATGCCTTGTTGGGTGTAGCCTTCTAAAAAATCTATTAAGCTAATCGCGCTACTCTCTTGCCAGCCCGATACGGCAATCATTTCATCCTTTACATCAGCGCCCAGTATAATTTTATCGGCGCCGTATTTTTCTATCCAACGTAAAACTGTTTCGCGCGATTTTACAGCTATGCTGCCAGCAGTGATTTGTTTAGCCCCGCAGTTAAATGCCAGTTCAATATCTGCATCGGTTTTTACACCACCGCCAAAATCAACATGCAGGTTTGTATTAGCGCAAATAGCTTCCAGTGTTTTATGATTTACTATATGGCTGGCTTTAGCGCCGTCCAGATCAACAAGGTGTAAGCGGCGAAGACCAGCAGATTCAAATTGCCTGGCCACCTCCACCGGGTTTTCGTTATACACTATCTTCTGGGCATAGTCGCCCTGCGTAAGGCGTACGCACTTACCATCTATAATATCTATGGCGGGTATTATTTCCATCAGGCAGCAATAAAGTTTTTCAAAAGTGCTTCGCCGGCAGGCCCGCTCTTTTCGGGGTGAAACTGCACGGCATAAAAATTGTCTTTCTGTATGGCGGCCGAAAACCCATTGATGTAATCGCAGGTCAGCGTGGTGTATTTATTCTTCGGTACGTAGTAGCTATGTACAAAATAATACCAGCTATTATTTCCGGTAGACAACCACTCACCGGTAGTTTGGTTCCAGCCCACATGTGGCACTTTCAGTTTTGGTTCAAATAGCTTTACTTCTGCATCCAGTATATTCAGGCAATCGGTATTGCCTTCTTCGCTATAGCGGCACATGAGTTGCATGCCCAGGCAAATGCCCAGTACCGGTTGCTTCAATTGGGGTATTAATATATCCAGTCCTTTATTCTTCAACACTTCCATAGCCGGTTTGGCATGGCCTACACCGGGCAGCACTACCTTATCAGCCGATAAAATTTCTTCTTTGTCGCCACTTAAAACAGGGTGAATGCCTAAGCGCTGAAAAGCAAACTTTACCGACCGTGCATTGCCTGCACCGTAATCTATTATCACCAGTTTCATAACACGCCTTTGGTGCTTGGTAGCTGCATATTAGTAAGGTCCCGTTTCACCGCCATTTTAATAGCCTTTGCAAATGCTTTAAAAATGGCTTCTATCTTATGATGTTCGTTATCGCCTTCTGCTTTTATGTTCAGGTTGCACTTGGCCGCATCGCTGAATGATTTGAAAAAGTGGAAGAACATTTCGGTAGGCACATCGCCCACTTTCTCGCGCTTAAATTCGGCCTGCCATTCTATCCAGTTTCTACCTCCAAAATCGATTGCTACCTGTGCCAGAGCATCATCCATTGGCAGGCAATAGCCATAGCGCTCAATGCCCATTTTGTTGCCTAGCGTCAAAGCAAAGGCTTCGCCCAACGCAATAGCGGTATCTTCTGTAGTGTGGTGCTCATCTATATGCAAATCGCCTTTGGCGTTTACAGCAAGGTCTACATTGCCGTGCCGTGCAATTTGTTCCAGCATATGGTTTAGAAAATTTAAACCGGTGCTAATATTTGCCTTACCGGTGCCGTCTAAATTAAGTTCAATACTTATCTGTGTCTCTTTAGTATTGCGCGTATGGCTTGCTTTGCGTGGGCCGCCTTTCAGGTAGTTGTATATATCTTCCCACTGGCGCGACTCGGTAGCCATGTAGGGTTTCAATTCCTGCTGGCTATCACTTATCTCGGCACTACCCAATCCCCTTCCATCGTTCAGGTAAAAACATTTGCAGCCGAGGTTCTTGGCTAGTTGCACATCGGTTATACGGTCGCCTATTACAAATGAGTCGGCCAGGTTGTAGTGAGCGCTGAAGTATTGCGTAAGCATACCGGTACCGGGCTTACGCGTGGGCAGGTTATCGTGCGGGTACGATTTATCTATAAATACCTCTTCAAATTTTATCCCTTCGTTTTCAAAGGTCTTTACTATAAAATTCTGCACTTCCCAAAAATCCTTTTCAGGGAAACCAACCGTGCCCAGCCCATCCTGGTTGGTTACCATTACCAGTTCGTAATCCAGTTCGCGGGCAATTTTGCCCAGCCAGTAAAATACCTGCGGGTAAAAGGTGAGCTTCTCAAATTTCTCAATCTGGTAATCATCGGTTTCAAGTATCAATGTACCATCACGGTCAATAAACAATACCTTTTTCATAGCTCAAATTTATTTAGCGCTTGTAATAATGCTTCATTTTCAGTTGGTGCTCCTACAGTAATACGTAAGCAACCCTCGCACAGCGTAATTTTACTTCGGTCGCGCACAATAATACCCTGTGCTGCAAAATAATTATAGATGGCTTTAGCATACTTCACCTTTACCAATATAAAGTTGGCGTCAGATGGATATACTTTCTCTACCAGTATGTTTTGCTTTAACCCCGTTTCCAGTTTATTGCGCTCTGCAACCGTTTCGCGAATATGCTGGTTTACCCATTCAATATTATCTAATGCCTGTAGGGCTAATTGTTGTGTGGCCAGGTTAATATTGTATGGCGGTTTTACTTTGTTTAGGTAATCAACAATATGGCCGGAGGCGAAGGCCATCCCTAGCCGTAAGGCAGCTAATCCCCATGCTTTTGAAAACGTTTGCAGCACTACTACATTCTCATAATCGGTCAGATAGCGAATTGCCGATTTTTGGCGCGAGTAGTTGATGTAGGCTTCGTCTACCACTACTATGCCCGGAAACTTTTGAATTAAGAGTTCAACATCCTCAGGATGAAACGAATTAGCCGTTGGGTTATTTGGCGAACAGATAAAAAGCAGGCGCGTCTCAGCATCAGTGTTTTCTAATATGCCTTCTACGTCCAGCTCAAAGTTGGCCAGCAGGTTTACTTTCTTTACAGCTATGTCGCTTATATCGGCACATACCTCATACATACCATAGGTAGGCGGACAAATAATTACGCTGCTCTTTTTGGGTTCGCAAAAAATGCGGAAGAGTAAATCAATAGCTTCATCGCTGCCGTTGCCCAAAAAGATATTACCCGGTGGCACCCCTTTAATCATGCTTAGCTTTTCCTTCACCTCTTTCTGCAAGGGGTCGGGGTAGCGGTTAAAGGCACCCAACTCCGGGTCAATAGGTGAGCCAAAGCTGTTCTCATTGGCATCTAAATACACTGATGCCTCGCCTTTAAATTCATCGCGGGCCGAACTGTAAGGTTTAAGTTTGCGGATATTATCGCGCACTAAATTTTCTATTTCAAACACTATTTCTGTTTTAATTTTTTTAGTCGAATACTTACTGCGTTTTTGTGCCCATATAGTTGCTCGGCAGCAGCCATGGTTTCTATCACCGGGCCTATGTTCTTAATTCCCTTTGCCGAAATTTTTTGGTAGGTTATCTTCTTCACAAAAGCATCTAGCGATACTCCGCCATACACGCGCGCATACCCACCAGTAGGCAGGGTATGATTAGTGCCACTGGCATAATCGCCTGCACTCTCGGGCGTATAGTTGCCTATAAACACCGAGCCGGCATTTACCACGCCCTTTAAATAGAAGTCTTCATTCTTTACCGCTAAAATCAAATGCTCGGGCGCGTATTCATTTATAATGTGCAATGCATCCTGGTGGCTCTTTACCAGAATTATTTTTGAATGGGCCAGCGCCTGTGTGGCAATATCCTTGCGCGGAAGGGTTTGCAGCTGTAGTGCTACTTCTTTTTTCACCTGGCTTATCAGCGACTCGTTCAATGCAATAAATACAACCTGCGAATCGGGCCCGTGCTCTGCCTGCGATAGCAGGTCGGCGGCTATAAAGGCAGGGTCGCAGCTTTCATCGCCCACTACCATAACTTCTGATGGGCCGGCCGGCATATCAATGGCCACACCTTGCTGTTGCACCAATTGCTTGGCAACGGTGACATACTGGTTACCCGGTCCAAATATTTTATCCGTTTTAGCAATGCTTTCTGTGCCATAAGCCATAGCGGCTATGGCCTGTGCCCCTCCGGTTTTGTAAACCTCGTGCACACCGCACAGTTTAGCTGCAAATAATATAGCCGGGTGAATGTTGCCCTCTTTATCGGGTGGTGTACACAACACGATTCTTTGGCAGCCCGCAATATGTGCCGGTGTGGCCAACATAAGTACAGTAGAGAATAACGGTGCGCTGCCACCGGGTATATATAACCCTACATTTTGTATGGCCCTTGCCTCGCGCCAGCACATCACACCTTTTGTAGTTTCTATTTCTTCGGTTTGCAGACGCTGTGCTTTATGAAATTTTTTGATGTTGGCATAAGCGGTTTTAATGGCCTGCTTCAATTCCTTATCCAACGTATCTGATGCTTTGTTTATTTCTTCGACGGTTACCAAAAAGTCTTTAACGGTAGCCTTGTCAAACTTCAGAGCATACTTACGTAATGCCGCATCACCATTCTTCTTCACGTCGCGCAATATTTCCGCTACCGGTTTTTCTATTACTGCAAAATCGGCGGTGGGCCGCTGTAGCAGCGCCTCCATATCTTTCAGTTTAGAGTATTTTATAGTTTGCATTATCTTTTATAGTTGCGTTTACAGTACCATTTTCTCAATAGGCACAATTAAAATTCCCTGTGCGCCAAGTTTTTTCAATCCATCTATCTTTTCCCAAAACTCTTTTTCGCTTATCACTGAGTGCACCGAGCTCCAGCCTTCTTCGGCCAATGGCAGAATGGTTGGGCTTTTCATGCCGGGCAGCAGCGATATAATTTCCTGTAGCTTATCGTTCGGTGCATTCAGCAGCACATATTTATTGTTACGCGCAGCTAATACTGAATTGATACGGAACAAAAATTTATCGAAAATGTTCTTCGCTTCTGCCGATAGGTTCTGACCGGTAATCAATACTGCTTCTGACTGAAACATCACCTCTACTTCCTTCAAACCATTTTTAAAAAGCGTAGAGCCCGTGCTTACTATGTCGCAAATGCCATCGGCCAAACCTATATTGGGCGCTATCTCAACCGAGCCGGATATCTCGTGTATATCGGCTTGCAATTTATTCTTAGTTAAAAACTGCTGTAGGGTATGCGGGTAAGAGGTCGCTAATTTTTTGCCGTTGAA
>DATGXP010000345.1:0-3073 GCA_035298845.1 Chitinophagales bacterium | reverse complement strand
GTCTTTGCTTTTACCGGTGACTACCGGTCCCCAAAAGGACTGTTTTTTTACATAAAAAGCAGCCAAAAAAAATGTTACAAATTGTTTGGCTAAACCCGCAACTTGTAATACACGTTTATTCTTGTGTTTTTCTACTAAAATTCATTTAAATTATTGATTGTCAGTGTATTATGTCAACAAGTAATTGTTTGTCAATAACACGTGTAACCTTTTTTTAAATACCCCCGTAAAGTAAGATATAACACGCGATACCATGAAAAAAATATCTACACTTTTTGCAGGCTTGATGATACTAGGAGCGGTAAATGCAAAGACCTACACAATAGGTTCGGGCAAATGGTCGGATAACGCGGTTTGGGGCGGCAAATGCATAGGCTCAACTATAGGTGCTAATGATGTAGTAATAGTAACCGGTCAGCTTACACTTACCAGCAACATAGTAGTAGAAGGCACACTGCAGGTAGAAAAAGGTGCAGGCCTGGTAGGTATGCAGGAGTTGGTAGTAGCCCGCAACGGCAAGTTTGTGAATAACGGAAACACTGTAACCAAAAGAATAGTTAACGAAGGCCACATCAGCAACAACCTTATAATGGAAGCTATGCTGGATATAGATAACAAAGGCGCTATAGCTAACAACAACAACATGGTAGCCGGTAATAACTTTTACAACTTTGGCGGCAACGCAGCCGGTAACGGTGGTGCTTACTTTGTAAACAATACCATTTCATCTTCGCCTTCGGCTAAGTTTGGTTCAGATGTTCGCGTGTTTTATGGTAGCGCTGTAGAAAACTCAATTACTACCCTTGCTACTGCCCTTAACCTGGATGCAGCTGTAAAGTTGAACTCGGTGGTACTAAGCGTAGCTAACCCGGGCAAAGTAGATGTGGCTATGTTTAGCATCGAAAAAAGCTTCGATGGACAGAACTTTACTTTAATCGAAATGGTATCTAACGTAAGCAAAAGCGAAGTAGCTATGACTTACACCGATAACAACACCAGCACTGCACTTACTTACTACCGTGTAAAGGCGATTACATCTAACGGTACCGAAACAATGTTACCTGTTGCTACAGTAAAAGGCATTTAATCAAAGCATATACAAACGCTAAAATGCGGCCCCATTGGGGCCGTTTTGCGTTTTTAACAAGGCCCGATCTAATTAAATTCTCACCATTGTAGTGTATTAAATTCACGGTTGCTTATTTGTTGATATTCCTTTTACCCGCTTTACCTATTTTATTTTCAATTTGCTACCTGTGAAAGCACCTGTAAATCCGACAATAGCATTACCTGTAATGGAGCACTTTTATACCATACAGGGTGAAGGGTTTTACCAGGGTAGTGCTGCTTACTTTGTGCGGCTGGGCGGTTGCGATGTAGGCTGCCCCTGGTGCGATGTAAAGGAAAGCTGGGAAGCCGGAAAGCATCCCCTAATTTCTGTAGACGATATTGTAGCTATGGTAGTGGCCTCGGGTGCTAAAATTTGTGTAATAACCGGTGGCGAGCCATTGATGCACAATCTGGACGAATTGACCCGCGTTTTACATTCAAAAAATGTGCGTACAAATATTGAAACATCGGGTGCTTACCCGCTAAGCGGCGAGTGGGACTGGATTTGCGTATCGCCCAAGCGGTTTAAGTTGCCACTGAAGGAATGCCTGGCCGCTGCCAACGAATTGAAAGTAGTGATAGCGCACCGCAATGATTTGCGCTGGGCGGAGCAAAATGCTGCCGGTGTGAGCCCCCAATGCCGTTTGTTTTTGCAACCCGAGTGGGATGATGCCGAAGAGATTTTGCCGCTGATGATAGATTATGTGAAGAACAACCAGCAATGGGAATTATCTCTGCAGATTCATAAGTATTTAAATGTGCCTTAATAGTTATAAAACCACACAAAAGATATACATGCTTAAGCCCCTTTTACTTTCTGTTTTACTGTTACTGGCCGCTTTTGGTTTCTCGCAGGTTACTACTAAAGAAACTGCCAAGGGTAAAGCGCTGGAATATTTTAGCCGTGCCGATAATCATATAGCTTATAAGCATTTTGAATCGGCCGATTCGCTGCTAAAACTTGCAGTTAAAGAAAAAGACAATTTTATTGATGCCTGGATAATGATAGGCCAGCTAAATGCCCAGGTGTTTAAGAATTATGAAGAGGCTATCAGGGCTTTTGAAAAGGTAAAATTGCTACAGGCAAACTACATGGGCGATGTGGATTTTAATTTGGGTTTATGCTATCTGGCCCTGTCGGAATATGGTAAGGCTAAAACGGCTTTTGTAGCTTATTTGTCGTTGCCTAAGCTGCCCGCCGAATCGCGCATGTTGGCCGAAAAGAACGTAAAGGATTGCGACTTTGCGGCAGATGCCATGAAACACCCGGTAGATTTTAAACCGGTAAACTTAGGCAGCGGAGTAAATACAGAAGCTGATGAGAGTATGCCATCGCTTACCGTAGATGGTAAGATGCTTTACTTTACCCGGCGTTTTGGCCCCGATGGTTTTGAAGATGAAGACATTTTTGTGAGTATAAACACCAGTGCAGGCTTTGCAGCGGCCAGCAGTATTAGCAGTGCTATAAATACCGAAGAATATATTGAGGGGGCACAGAGCATTTCTCCGAATGGCAAGTATTTGTTTTTTACCAGTGCCGACAGGCGCGATGGTGTGGGCCGCGCAGATATATATATGGCACGGAAAGTAGGCGACCTGTGGGAGCGTGCCAATAACATGGGTGCGCCAATTAATACACCGGGCTACGAAACACAACCCTGTATAAGCGCCGATGGAAAAGATATGTATTATTCGGGTATACGGGCCAACGGCGAGGGTGGTACCGATATATGGGTAAGCCACCTGAACGCCGATGGCACCTGGAGCCAGCCGCAAAGTGCCGGGGCTAATGTAAATACGATGTATGATGAAATGCGCCCTTTTCTGCACCCCGATGGCAATACGCTGTACTTTAGTTCAAGAGGCCTACCGGGCATGGGTAACTTTGACATATATGTAAGCAAGCGCCAGGCTGATGGCACCTGGGGCAAACCGGTAAACCTGGGCTACCCTATTAATACCG
>DATGXP010000344.1:0-2240 GCA_035298845.1 Chitinophagales bacterium | reverse complement strand
ACTATCGTATGCTGTAGAGCGCAATTTTAAAGAACCCGAAATACTGGGCGTATTGCTAAAGCGCTTAGCCCCTAATTTAAACACTATGGTGTATTACCTGTTTGGCTGGGTATTACACTTTGCGGTGGGCTATCTGTTTGTGATAGGCTTTGGACTGGTGTGGGAAAATACGCGCATACATGCCACGGTGCTTAATGGCGTATGGATGGGTGCATTAGCCGGGTTGGTGGGTATAGCCACATGGCATATTACATTAAAGCTACATCCTAACCCGCCTTTTTTAAATCTACCCGCTTATTATGCCAACCTGCTGATAGCGCACATAATATTTGGTATAGGCGCGGCGCTTAGTTATCAGTAGGTAAGCGCTTTCACATCTTACATAGTAATCCGGCTTACAATAAGGGCATAGCTTTTGACTAACTTGCATACACCAAACTATTTACCCATGCCTAAACAAAGCGCAGGAATTTTATTCTACCGGTTACAAAATAAAACCCTGGAAGTATTATTAGTACACCCCGGCGGGCCGTACTGGAGCAACAAAGACCTTGCCGCCTGGAGTATACCCAAAGGCGAGATAGAAGGAGATGAAGAACCTATACTGGCCGCACAGCGCGAAGTAGAAGAAGAACTGGGCATAGCTGTAGCCGGCAATTGGCTGCCGCTAACCCCCATAAAACAGAAAAGCGGCAAGGTAGTACACGCCTGGGCGGTGCAGCACGATTTAGATGCCACCAACATAAAGAGCAACGAAATAGAAATTGAGTGGCCACCAAAGTCGGGCAAGGTAAAATCTATACCCGAAGTGGATAAGGCCGAATGGTTTACCATACCCCTGGCGCGCGAAAAAATAATTGGAGCGCAGGCGGCCTTTTTGAATGAGCTGGAGAATCTGATGAAGTGAGTATAAAAGCCTATTGATAAAACCTTAAACCCGGTTAGTACGCAAAAGATAATGTGGCTGCCTGCATTTGCATTTTACAACCGTAGCGTATTACCACTTCCCTTCTTTTTTCAATAGCACACCGGTCCATATAGCGCCCAGAAGGTCTATTACACTAAAGAGTATAATGGCAGGCTGCACCCAACCTAACAGGGTAAACGCAGTAAAGAACAGGATAATGGTAGACCGGATAATCACGGTTATTTTACAAAAGAGGGCAACATCATTTCGGCTAAATACAATGTAGTATACCGATAGTGCCAGCAGCAGCATACCCACTACGCGTATCCATACCTCGTAGGTAGGCACTATATTAAATAAACCCAGCAGCAGGTTGGGCTGCACTATCAGTGCAATGCCTAATACAACCAGATAAACACCAAAGTAAAAGACGCTTTTGGCAGATGGGCTCATGGCAGTTTGTTTTACCCGAATATAAAGAAAAACTGAAAACACCTTTATGCGGTATTTTACAAGTGGCTAAGCTATACCCGCCTTAAATAAAAAGTCCCGTGCGTTTGCACGGGACTTTTACCTATTGAAGTATGAAACCTTATTGTATTACCATGCGCCTGGTGGCAGTAAACTCACCAGCCTGCATACGGTAGAAGTAAATACCGGGTGCAAGGTTCTCAGGGTTAAACTGCAGCGTATGCGTGCCTTGCGATAACTTGCTATTAACCGGTTGTGCTATCAGCTTGCCGGTGTAGTCAAATATCTGCAGGGTAACCTGTTCTTCGCGTGGCATATCTACGCGTATCATAGTGTTGCCGTTGAAAGGGTTTGGTACGTTCTGGTGCAATACAAAATCAGCATCGCGTGCTACCGTGCGTATAGTCAGTGGCGTTTCCAGGTTTAATGGATAAGCGTTTTCTATAGTACCTTCCTGTGCATCGGTGGTAAAGGCCAGCGATGTGTGGGTAGGTGTATAAATGCTATCGGTGTTGTAGTCGTAAATCAGGAACTGGATGTTCAGGTTGTTATCGGCTACATCGCCATGCAGTGTAAGGAACACACGCGGCGAACCACCGGCATACTGCGGTGCCGAAACACCTACACAGTTACCATTGATAAACGCACCTACTATAAAGTTGCCTATCAGCTCGGTGCCGTTGGCTTTAACCACAGCGGTTACGTTCATGTTAAACTCGTTGCCAAATATATCAGGGTTCCAGGCCGGTACCGAGCGCGGCTCAACCAATATATTACCGGTAGTACCCGATCTTAATTTATAACCACGGCCCGGTTGCATGTTCTGCAGGCTACCGTTCCAGGTGCTGCCGGCGTACGTGCT
>DATGXP010000343.1:0-3589 GCA_035298845.1 Chitinophagales bacterium | reverse complement strand
TACTATATAATTGTAAGCGGCTTCGGCGGTTTTAAAATGTCGTCCGTCTATATCTGCCAGTATGGTGCCTGCATTGGTAAAATAGCAGAAGGGCTCGCCCGGCACATTGGGGCGGTCTTCGTGCATCAGGTCGTTACCCATAAAAAAAATGAGCAATACATAATCGGGTTTTACCTGCGGAATATATTTTTTGGCAATTATGGCGTACTGCACAGGGTCGGCTGCCGGCACGCCCATATTTATAACCTCGTAGTTGGTCTCATTGCGCAGCAGGTCGGCAAAGCAGTTATTCTCTACCGGTTTGGCGCTCATGCCCCAGGTAAAGCTATCGCCTATCAGCATTATCTTGTTCTTAGTAGTATCCAGCGTTGCTAGGTTGGGCGAGCGAAAGCCACCTTCGTTTATATGCGTGCCGTTGCGGGCATGTGCCAAGCTATCGCCTACCAGCAGGCCATCGCTGTTTATTTTAAAAAAGCTTACTAGTTTCAGGGTGTCTACCGGTGCAAAATTCAGCCACTTGGGTTTCATATCGCCGGGTTTGTAACCGGCGATGCGCAGGCTGCCCTCTATAAGCAATACGGCAACAGCTACAAATGTAATTTGAAAAAGAAGCCGCTTTGATGTTTCGCTCATACTTTGGCCGGTAGTTGGTTACCTATGTTATCTACATAGTCCCATATATCCCAACCCTTCATACCAAAGTTGTGGTATATGTGTATCAGCGCCGGTCGCAGTTTGGTTTTAAAGGCATCATCCGAAAAATTGCCCTGCTCGTCCATCATTACCCGCTGGCTGGTGTAGTCGGCTATAAAGTTAAATTTCATAGGCAGCACGGGGTTGTTCTGCAACCCAAACTCCCATACGGTAGCTATCAGGGTACCCTGGTCGCGGGTCATCCACTCGGGCCATGTAAATACCTGCATGGTTTTATTAAACCAGGCATCCATAAAATCGTGGCTGCCATCATCAAACACAAACACGCCACCGTTCCAGTGCTGAAAGTTTTTGTCTTTTACCTCTATCCCCCAGCGGTTAAAAATATACTCGGCCAGGTGCGGGCATTTTAGGTTGTATACATCTTTGCCATCAGGCCCGTACCAGCGGCGGGTAATCTGGTTCCAGCGCCAGTGCGAATTCTTCTCTATATCCTTAAACATGTTTTCGGCCGGTGTAATAATCACACGGCCCTCTTTATCTACCCACAGTTTCTTTTTGCGGTCGTAAAAAGTATCCTCATCCAGCTCAAATTTATTGACGGTAGTAACAAAGCGCAGCACCATCCACAGGTAGCTTAGCTTGTTTTGTTTCATTATTTCAAACTTCTTAATCAGCGCTCGCTTCTTCTTATCCATAGCTGGGTCGCTTAGCTTGCGGGCCGGGTCGTATATATCCATCAGCGCTTCCAGCTCGGCCATATCCTTTTTGTTTTTCACCGCACAATCGCATTTTACTGCATTAGGACTAAAAGCCGGAAGGCGGCAGTGGTCGGCGGCAAAAGTTATAGGGCCGCGCTTGTAGCTAAACACATCATCGCATTCGGTGTTCAGGGCTATTACATCGGTATCCAGGTAGCAGTAGGTAAACCCCTTGGGTAAAAATTTATGCAGGCCCGTTTTAAGGTAAATGCTGGCCTGGTGGTGGTTAAAATTTTCGGGGGCTTTTACATCTACCACATTATCGTGCTCTACAGGCACCTCGTTGCGGGTAGAATCGGTAACTACTATAATTTCATTTTTAGAAAAATGGCGCAGGTAGCGGATAGAGAAATGCAGGGTATCTACATGCTCTTTGGCGCCACATACTACAAACACAAATTTATTATTACTGCTTACGCTCACAATCCAGTTCCATTTTTATAGCACGGTAATTACCGGTCAGGCTTTTTACTTTAAAGCTGTGCAAGTTATTATTGAAAAATAGTTTATCAGAAAAAACAAAGTCATTTTTTATTTCCAGGTTCATGTCGGTTTTGCCCTCAATATCGCTGTTGCGTTCCGGCACAAATTTCAGGTAATAGTTCAAAACAATTTCATGGTCCCGCATAATTCGCGGGTCAAAAGTAACCCGTCGGTTTTCAGAAACAATACCCTTGAAATACCAATGTACACTATCGGGCGAATAAAACACTTTGGTGGGAGGACTGCTATTCACTCTCTCACATCCTACTATCACCCTGTTAATAGCATAGGGCACACATTCCGAATATGTTATGCCGCCTGGCGATAGGCTTGTTTCAAAGTGGCGGGTCAGGGTGCCAGCGGTGTGGTAATACGGCCCTCCGTTTTCCAGTACATCTACAAGCAGTTTTTTCATAATCGGCGAAACCGGCTCAATTGAAAAACGAATGCTTTCTCCCTTTTTTAAAGTAAGCGCGCTGCTGTAGGTAGGGTTTTTATCCAGTAAAAAATCAGAATTGGAAATCTTGCCCGATTGCAGAATGGCCTTTTTGTTTCGTTTGTTAATGGTTTTGTAAACCAACGCAGAGCGGAAAGAATTTATCTGCGGCAAATCAAAAATTGCTGGGTTAGCTTTCAATTGCTCCACACCGGCAATAGCACCATTCTTATCGCGGTAGTAAATTTCGCGGTCGGCATCAAACATGTGCCAGGCACTGTTGTAATAAAACTCAGTTACCACATGCTCTTTTAAGGCAACTACACGCGTGGTTAAACCGGCTTGCCGCCCCAGGTTGCCGAGCGATGCGGCTGCATCATCGCAAATGCCGCATTGCAGCGAATTGAACAGCACAGCAGGTGTATGTGGCCAGGCCGAGTAGGTAGGCACATTGCGTGAATGGTAACGCCATTTGCAAACAAATCTCCATAAGGCTAGGCATTTTTGTTCGTCTGTCATACTGCTTTTTACTAAATCCGAAGCTATACTTTGGTTATTAAGCATATCCACTTCAGTAGGAGTAATGTAAAAACTAAAGTTACGGGCACCGGTGTTTGCAATAACGCAAGATGTTTTTTCAATGGGGTCTGCGCCACCGGTTTCAAACTGCATAATACTATCTGTCAGGTTCTGACTAAACAATATCTCCTTTCTCGAAGGCTTACACGATGAGATAATCATCAGCGTAAAAAAGAGGGTAGTGTAAGTTAAACGGGTAAGGGCATTCATGCGCTTAACTCCTTATTTAAAGTTTGCATTGGCCATTAGCACCAACTGTTCTGCAGGTATACTCTCTATCTGAAAAGCGATGTTGTCGAACAAGAAAGGGTCGTTGCGGCGTATATCGTCCGTCATTTTTCTGAACTTCTCCGGGTCTATTTCGGCATTCAGCACAGCAAATTTTTCCTTTACGTTTTTAATCCGCTCTGCGCACTTGCCTTCTTCCTGCGACTTATCGTTGCGTATATGCTCTATCACCAGCGATTCGAGGTCGGTAAGCGACTCCAGTTTATCGGTCTTTATTTTCGTGCGAGATGCCGAGTCCTGCAGCCACGCCGCAATCTGGCTTTTTATCCCCTCGTAGTGCTGAAAGTTTTTTTGCTCCACCGGTGTTCCGTTTGGAAAGCTAAATCCGGCCAGGTAGTCGTTTACTTCCTGCAGCTGTTCGGCGGGCATTTCGCGTATACTACAATGC
>DATGXP010000342.1:0-1650 GCA_035298845.1 Chitinophagales bacterium | reverse complement strand
AACATATCGCCAAACAATGGCAAATGCGTGCTGTTTAAAAGCAGTGAGCTGATACATGAGGTGTTGCTGACCCAACAGCCCCGGCTGAGTATTACCGGTTGGCTGAAGACCGGGTAAACTGCGAAAGCCACCAATTTTACCCTGTTTTTTGTTTTTGTGTAAACCCCTTACATGACACAAACAACTAAAAGCCAAATTATTACACAAAAGCAATGTAAACCCCTTGATGTAAACCCCCTTTACATTTATAGATACCTCTATATTCTTTGCTAAAAAATTTGCGCAAGTGAATACTTGCATTACATTTGCAAGCAAATGCTTGCGCAATGGAGATAAGAAGAGATGCTTTTCAGGCGATAGCCGACCCTACCCGTAGGCAGATAATAGGTATGGTAGCCGAGCAGTCCCTTAACCTGAATGCCATAGCCGGGCAGTTTGATATGAGCCGGCAGGCCATATCGCTGCATGTAAAAATACTGACAGAATGCGGGCTAATAGTAATAAGGCAGGAAGGGCGCGAGCGCTATTGCGAAGCCCAACTGGATAGCCTGCAAGAAGTATCGGCTTGGGTAGAGCAGTATAAAGCCCTTTGGACAAGCCGGTTTAGCAACCTGGAAAAACACTTAGAAACTATAAAAGCTAAAAACAAAAAACATGATAAACAAAGAACAAGCAAAAAGTAAGGAGGTGCATATTACGCATGTGTTTAATGCCGAGCGCGAACTGGTATTTAAAGCCTGGACAGACCCTGAGCAATTGGCTAAATGGTATGCGCCCGATGGCTGCACTATCAGTTTTGCGAAAGCCGATATTAAACAGGGCGGCCAGTATCTATCGTGCGTGCATGTGCCCACTTACGGCGATTGTTGGTGCAAAGGCACTTACCAGGTGGTAGATGCCCCCAACAAACTTGTGTTTACCATGGAGGTAACCGACGAAACCGGTAAGGATGTAACACCTGCCGAAGCCGGTATGGCAGAGGGCTGGCCACAGGTAACTACGGTAACGGTTACATTTTTTGATATGGATGGCAAAACAAAAATTGAATTGCACCAAACCGTATCGGAAGAACTGGCTAAAAAGACCGGCGCTTACCCAAGCTGGATCAGCATGTTTGATAAATTAGTGCCTTCGATAAATTCTTAAATACACATATAACTATGAAAAAGGTAACAGGAGTGGGCGGCGTATTTTTTAAATGCGATGACCCTAAGGCAATGAACGAATGGTATAGCAAAAATCTGGGTATACCAGTAGGGCAATACGGTGCTACGTTTGAATGGCGCCACGCGGATAAGCCGGCAATAAAAGGTACGACAGCATGGTCTACGTTTCCGCAGAGCAGCAAGTATTTTGACCCGTCTACCAAGCCATTTATGATCAACTACCGGGTAGAAAACCTTGTAGAATTGGTAGAGGAATTGAAAAAAGACAACGTGACTATTATAGATGAGATAGCCGAATATGACTACGGCAAATTTGTGCATGTGCTGGACCCTGAAGGTAATGTGATTGAGCTTTGGGAACCTAAAGGTGAGGTAGCTGAGGATAATACTACTGTCTGAATCAGGATTTACAGGATGAGAGGATTAACAGCCTGATAATACAAAACGTGAAAGCAGCGACTTCCGAAGTTTTTTCAACTTCGGA
>DATGXP010000341.1:0-1832 GCA_035298845.1 Chitinophagales bacterium | reverse complement strand
TTTGTTTCGGCACAAAACCTCGGCATACGCCTGATAGATACGCGTCACGAAGTGAACACCGTATTTGCTGCCGATGCAGTATCACGCCTAACCGGTGTGCCTGGTGTAGCAGTAGTAACAGCAGGTCCGGGCTTAACCAATACCATTACTGCTGTAAAAAACGCCTACCTGGCACAATCGCCCCTTATATTATTGGGCGGGGCAGCTGCTACTATACTTAAAGGGCGCGGAGCCTTACAGGATATAGACCAGATGACCATGATGCGCCCAAACGTAAAATGGGCAGCCCCTATAACCAGGGTAAAAGATATAGTGCCCACGCTTGAAAAAGCCTTTGCCATAGCGCAGGAAGGTGTACCGGGTCCGGTGTTTATAGAATGCCCGATAGACACCCTGTACGGCGAAGAACTGGTGCGTGGCTGGTATGGTGCTAAAAGCAAAGAAGAACCACCTAAAAACCTGCAGGAGCGTGTAGTGCAGTGGTATATAAACAACCATGCGCGGAAACTTTTTGCCGGTAAAGATTCGGTAGATTTTAATGCGCCTGTTAAACCGGTAACTTATCCTAAGCATTCATCGGGGCAAATAGATAAGGCGATAAGCAAGCTGAAAGCAGCGAGCAAGCCTGTAATGCTGGTAGGCAGCGGCGCTATGATGAACCCGCAGCAGGCAGATGCACTGGCTGCCGCGGTAGCTAAATTAGGTATACCGGTTTACCTGAGTGGCATGGGGCGTGGATTGCTGGGCAAAGAGAACCCGTTGCAAATGCGCCATAACCGCAAAGAGGCGATAAAAGAATCGGACCTGATAATACTGGCCGGTGTGCCCAACGATTTCAGGCTTGATTACGGTAACCACATTGGTGGCCGTAAGTTTATATCTATCAATCGCAGCCGCGAGGATTTGATGAAAAACAAAACCCCGACCGTGGCCATACATGCCGACCCGCAGGATTTTATAATTGCGCTGGCGCAAAAATTTCAGGGTAATTTTTCGGGCTGGCTTGAAACCCTGCGCGCACGCGATGGCAAACGGGAAACAAACATAGATGCGCAGGCTGCCGCACCGGTAGATAAAGGAATTAACCCGATTAAGCTGTTCCGCGAAATGGAGCCGCTGATGGATGAGAACACTATACTGATAGCCGACGGTGGCGATTTTGTAGCTACCGGGGCTTATACCCTGCGCCCCCGTAAGCCGCTTAGCTGGCTCGACCCGGGTGTGTTTGGAACATTAGGTGTAGGCGCTGGTTTTGCACTGGGTGCCAAGCTGGTGTTTCCCGAAAAGGATGTCTATATAATATACGGTGACGGAAGCGCCGGTTATAGTTTAATGGAGTATGACACCTTTGTGCGTCATAACCTGCCTGTAATATCTGTAATAGGCAATGATGCCTGCTGGAGCCAGATAGCCCGCGACCAGGTTGAGTTTTTGAAAAGCGATGCTGCCATGAACCTTGCCTATAGCGATTACCAGGATATAGGCAAAGCCTTTGGTGCCGATGGTGTAAAGGTAGACAACCTGGAAGGGTTTAAAGCCGCCGTGGTAGAAGCCAAAACAAAATCGCGTGCAGGTAAGCCTTATATTATCAACGCTATTATTGGAAAAACAGACTTTAGAAAAGGCTCGATTTCGGTATAGTAATTCATACAAAGACTAAAAAGAAAATTACTGTAATGAAATCGGGCATACCTATGCGGGAGCACACTACCTTGCTTGTAGTTGACGTGCAGGACAGGCTGATGCCTGTAATACATGAACACGAAAGGATACTAACTAATGTAAACAAGCTTTTGCGCGCTGCAGAAATACTGGATGTAAAAACTATTGTA
>DATGXP010000340.1:0-12459 GCA_035298845.1 Chitinophagales bacterium | reverse complement strand
GAGGATTACGCTATCCTGCCAGCCGGTAAGGAACATACGCATAAACTGTATGCTCTTAAAATCCGGTATATTACCGGTGCGGGCTGTATACTCGCGTATTGGTATGCGAAACTGCAACCACCGGTTAGGCACACCGCCGCCGTCTTGCCCGGTACCTTCTACCTTCGAAACTATAAAAGGATTAGTACCCACATCCATTCCCGGCTTTAGGTCCACCTCATATTGAAAATACTCTTCGTTCTCATTCAGGGTATTGTCCTTATTCAAATCTTCCTTCTCAGGCAGGTTGGTTTGCGCAGTGGTTTGCACACTGTTAGTTTGCACAGGTGAGTTTCCTTCTACACCGGTAAAATCGCGGTAACGCGAAACTACACTGCCTATACCACCATATACATCTTCGTCTTTAAAGTAACGATAGTCATCACTCGATGGGTCAGCATTTAATTTATCCTTTACCGCCTGCACATAATTATTTACAGGATCTTTTATACGGTTTAGAAATTCCTCTTTGCGGAATCTTTCCAGCTCATTACCCATACCATCAAAACCCACATCCTGAGCCGGGCGCAGGTTTTGGTCGTTATCAAAAGCATCTACCAGGGCAGGTTGCTTAGGCACCCATCCCCAAAAGGTATTATCCAGTATGTTGGTATCGGCGTATATTCCGTTCTCGTACAACATGCGCGAATCGCGCAAAATATCTTCGGATATGTTCCCCAGGTTAAAATACAGTTTACCACCCGGTGATGTAGTGCTGTACAAAAACGGGTCCAACATCCAGAATTCGATAAACTCTACGTTGGTGGCTTCCAGGTCATTATTATCTATACTCCGCATTATACCACCCCAACGTGACGTCGGTGTTTTCAACTGACCGTTGCTTGGGTCAACTCCTTGTGATACACCGGCTGTTACACCCGAACTCCACTCATAGTTATAAGGCCCTCTTTCTTTAGGGTTAAAACTCAGGTCAAACGTATAAAGGTTCTGGTCAAGTGTCTGGTTCGGTCGGTTAGGGAAAACTTCCTGTGTTGGTATCAGGCGCACGTAGTGGCTTTGCAGGTTGGTTTTTGTGTCGGGGTTATTCCAAACTACATCGGGGCTGGTTTGCTGGTTAAAGAAAGAGTTATCTATACGGTACCAGGCAAGTTTAGCGCGGTTATAACCAGAGCGCTCATCAGCAATATATTCCGCTTCAGGAAACAGCACCTTGCCGCTGGCATCGGTTGCCCGGCGAGGAATAGAACCTAACTTCCAGCTTACCGGTGGCGTTTTTAAATCATACCCATTACTGGTTCCTTCAAAATCATCTACATATACCTGCCCTTCTTTATCGGCACCGTTAATAGCTTTAGAGTGGCCGGGTTTTAAGTGCGCTACTTCGGCATACGTAGAAATAGTCGACATTTCTTTGGTAGAGTATATCGGCAATTTATCAAGTGCCTTGGTCAGCCATGGTGCATTGGTTTCATACTTCACATCCAGCCCCATAATGGTATTGGCAATAGGGTCATCGCCAATGTTTACCTTTTGGGTAAAAGGTCTTTCTTTCAGGTGCATTACTGTACCACCTATATTAAATTTGCTGTTTATCCGATAGTCAAGCCGGGTGCCATACATGGTACGTACCTGTGTGGCAAACAGGTTATTATTTTCGTAATCTACCTTAACCTGCTGACCGCTGTTAAGTATACCCTGGTCTATAATGGTAATACGGCCCAGGTTATAATCTACGGTGTAATGTGTGTTTTCTACCAGTTTTTGTCCTCCGGCAGTAACCACTACCGAGCCCCGTGGTATGTTACCGGCTCCCAGCGATATTTCGCGGTTGTTGCTGCCCTTGTATTGCCCCTTTATTACAAAGCGGTTAAACTCGGGAAACTGTTGCGCCCGGAACTTTGTAGAGTCATATAGCTGGTCAAACACATACTGGTTGGTAATGTTTTCGGGCGTAGGAGGGGTACAATCATTAAATGCAGCGCGGAGGTTATCGCCAAACGGCTCTTTAACCGGGAAAATCAATCGCCCGTTTTGGGTTAATATAGTAACCCCGGGTACATAATCGAACAAACCATCGCGCTGAGGGTCGTTGTTCATGTTCAGGTTATCCAGGTTTAATACGCGGATTAGCGGCGTACCCGATATACAGCCTTTAGGCAGGTAACGCTTCAACCCGCCGCCCGGATCGTTGTAATATAAATCCAAACGGAAATCTTCGTTGCTAAGGTTGTAGGCACCTAACGAGTAGATGTTCTTCATCATCAGGTTCCAGATAGGAAGCAACGGACGAACAGTAGTACCCTTGAGCAACTTAAGGTAAAGCACTTTCGATGTGGCATTGCTATCGGGTGGTACCTGGTTACCAAACTCACCCACCTGAAAAACAGCACCATTGTACTCATACTGGAAAGCTACAGCCAACACCTCATTAGGGTTTAACTGCGAGTTAAGCGAGATATAACCCAGTTGCTTGTTGTAAACAAACTCATTATCGTTCAGTTTACGGGCATAGGTTTTCTCAAAATCTTCGCCCTGGTCTAACTGAAACTCCGGCCCTATCAAGGTTCCTACTATATTATTTACAAAGCGGTTGTTAGGATTAGAATATAATCTATAATAAAGGTCGTTGGCCTCATTACGGGCGCGCATATCGCCGTTAGAAGTATTATTTATATGAATGCTGTCATAAGGATGTGGCTCTCCAAGGTCATTCAAACCTACTACATCGCGCACGTTTTGGGTAGTACCGTTACGATTGGTTACCCAAACTTCTATACGTGTAATGTTTACTACCGATTTTATATTAGGAAGGCCTGAAAGTGCAAAGTCGTATTGGTCGCGGAAATACTGGGCAAGGAAGAAGTGCTTGTTCTCTTCGTATTGGTCAGATCTGATTTCAAAATTTTGCCGCTGGGCACCGTTTTCAATCATTACGGTTTCTTTCTTCGACTTTTGTTGCGATAGTACGGTGGTCCAGGTTAACCGCCCAAACTGCAACTGTGTTTTTACACCAAACAAAGTCTGGCTACCGGTAATAAGTCGTGTTTGCAGGGGAAGCGAAACGTTACCGGCTTCTATTACCTTAATAATGTCGTCTTCATCGCCGGTGTAGCCAAGTTTTACCTGGTTATCAAAATCAAAACCCGATTGGGTATTATACTTTACGCCTAACTGTAGCTTATCACCAATCTTACCTATCACGTTGATGTTGATATTCATATCAAAATCAAAACCACCGGTTTTTCGGTTGCGGATAGGTATATTGGGGTTGGCGGTTTTCTGCACGTTGCCGCCCAGGGTCATTTCTACGTTACCCTGCGGTTTAATTTCAATTTTACTGCCGCCAAACAGCTTGTCAAAAAATTGCTTTTTTACCTGAATAGGCGGCACTATGCTTTTATCCTCTACCAGGCTTATAGCGCGCTGGCGGTCTTTCACATACGCATCGCGCTCCTGTTTTTCGGTATACGACAGGTACTCTTCGTAGGTCATGTACATGGGTGGACGCACATTCTGCCCGGCCACTTTTTCAGTAACCACATACATGCCGGTAGTGGGGTCGTACTCCACATCCTGCTTAATGGCAGGAGGGTCTTTCATGTAAAATGGATCGTTCGGCTTGTCGGTTACAAAATCCCCTTCCCGCTCTTTAATGGGGTACTTCAATTTTATTTCCGGCGAATCGGGCTCGGCAGGCGCGGGTGCTTCAAAAAACATATTGCGCGAACGGAACGAACGGTTACCGGAATAAGAGGCAAACAGCACTCCAATGCACGAAACAGCTAGTATACTGGTAAATATTTTTTGCTTAACTCTCACTTACTCTCTCCTGTGTTTGTTGGCCCGTGGGCTTTTTTCATAAAATTTTACAAAAACCGTTTCCGCCACCATTGCCTTTACACAATGGCATTTATTCTCCTACAACATTTTCAATGCTTCTTTAATCAGTCCCTCTACCGTCCAGTTACTGTTGCTGCTTTGCAGCTTCACCACCGCCTTTTCTGCCGCCTGCTTATTAAAACCAAGAGCAAGGAGCGCAAATAACGCTTCTTCTTTCATTGTATTGTTTGGGGTGGATATCAAAAGTGCATCGGCACTCATTTTTCCAATCTTATCCTTAAGCTCCAGTATGATACGTTTGGCCGATTTTGGGCCTATGCCCTTTATGCTCTGTATCATAGCCTCGTTCTCACTCAAAATGGCTGCTTTTATTTCGTCAGGCTTAAAGCTAGAAAGCATCATGCGTGCAGTGCTGGCGCCAACCCCCGATACAGAGATAAGTTTTTCAAACAGATCTTTTTCTGTTTCGTCAAAAAAGCCATACAGGTCAAAACCGCTTACCGACTGATTCTCAATTTTAACCACCAGCGATGTATGCAGCCTGCATGTATCCAGGTGTTGCACACGCTCAAAAGTATGCAGGCTTATTTTTACCATATAGCCTATACCTCCTGTTTCCAGAAAGATATGGGTAGGGCTCTTAAATGTAATTTTACCGCTTAGGTACGCTATCATCTTTACCGCTTATTGGCTAATGGCTATTGGTTAACAGCAATACAAAGGTTCCCCTTCGATTAACTATTAACCGCTGGCTATTAACTTCTGGTGCTAATGTAATTTTTCACAGGTAGAAAGAGACGATAGGCTATGTTGTTTGGTCTTGAGGTTACTAAGAGTGTCTTGTTAGTTTGTTCTATTTAGGGGATTCAATTTGCATCAATTTCTCCGAAAATGCAAGCAGTTTGCTCTCCTGAAATTTATCAGCCAGCACCTGCAC
The DNA here is from genome assembly GCA_035298845.1 of Chitinophagales bacterium. Taxonomy (GTDB): domain Bacteria; phylum Bacteroidota; class Bacteroidia; order Chitinophagales; family LD1; genus Bog-950. Next base: position 7,682 of record DATGXP010000340.1, on the reverse strand, counting down.
ACCTATAGGCAGCCCGTTTTTATCTTCTGCAACCGGCAGCGATATTGCCGGAATACCGGTAAGGTTTGCCAGAACTGTATAGATATCAGCCAGGTACATCTCCACCGGGTTGTCGGTTTTTTCGCCAAATTTAAAAGCTACCGTAGGCGATGTAGGCATTATTATAAAATCGTAATCGTTAAAAATACCGCGTATTTTATCTGTTAAAATCCTTCTCACCTTCTGTGCACGGCTGTAATAAGCATCGTAATAGCCCGAACTTAATACAAAAGTACCCAGCATAATCCGGTTCTTCACCTCTTTGCCAAAACCCTCAGTACGCGACCTGCGGTACACAATATCCGTTTTATCTGTTTTCTTTTTACTCTCTTCTGTTTCCACTTTTTCCTCCAGGTTTTTCGACCGGTAACCATAGTGTATCCCATCAAAACGCGCCAGGTTGCTGCTGGCCTCTGCGGTTGATAAAACGTAATACGTAGCAATTAAGTATTCCAGTAAATCGAACCCAACTTCTTCTACTGTATGGCCGTCTGCCTTCAAATCGTTCAGCACATTTTCCATAGCGCCTTTTACTTCACTGTTCAATCCTTCGCTGTTCATGGTAGATGGAAAAACAGCAATGCGCGCTTTTTTATCAAAATTCAATTGCTGCGAATAAGGCGTAACAGCTACCGATGATGAGGTGGCATCGTGGGTGTCTTTACCGCTGATTACTTCCATCAGCAGCGCCATATCTTCTACGCTGTGGGTAAAGGGGCCTATCTGGTCAAAGGATGATGCATAGGCAATCAAACCATAGCGCGATACACGTCCATAAGTAGGTTTTATACCCACTATACCGCAAAACGAAGCCGGCTGCCGGATAGAGCCGCCGGTATCTGACCCTAACGAAGCATGGCACAAATCTGCCTGTACTACCACGGCGCTACCACCCGATGAACCGCCCGGCACGCGGCTGTTATCCTGTGCGTTCAACACAGGGCCATAGGCCGAGTTTTCATTGCTGCTGCCCATGGCAAACTCATCGCAATTGGTGCGGCCTATTATAATCGCATCTTCTGCCAATAGTTTATCTACCACAGTGGCGTTGTATAGCGACGTAAAACCTTCTAATATTTTTGAACCGGCCGAAACCTTATGCTGCTTGTAGCAGATATTATCTTTTATAGCTATTACACAGCCAAACAATTTACCGGTAGCGGCACCATCGGCCAGCTTTTTATCCAGTTGTTTAGCGCGCTCAGTAGCTTCCTTGTCATATACCTCCAGGTAAGCATTCAAATGTTTGTTGGCTTCTATTTTTTGCAAATAGTCAGCCACCAGTTTTTCGCAACTGGTTGCTCCCGATTTTATATCGGCCTGAATTTGCCTGAGGGTTGGTTTCATGCTGTAAATCAATAATGTTTTCTAAAAATCTGACAGCCCTGCCAATGAACAGTTAATCCTTCAAGGGAGAAGGCTTTACTCTTCAGCACTAATGATTGCTGTATATTTTAAATTATTTTTTTTCCTCGGTGGTTTCCTTGGCTGGGTCCACGGGCTTGTTTTTCATGCCGTCTTCAATCTCCTGTTTCAGGTTCGATTTTGCCGAATTAAATTCACGAACGCCCTGGCCTAAACCACGCATTAACTCAGGAATTTTCTTGCCCCCAAAAAGTAATAGCACTACTACTATAATGATGATGACCTCTGGAGTGCCTAATCCTAAAATTGCATATTGCATTTGCATGGACTCAAAATTTAGGCGGCTAAGGTATCATAAAATACCGAAGGGGCAAGGGTTTCAGGGTGTCTTAAGCCGTTAACAAAACAGTATGCCGGGTGTAAATTTTATGTCATAAATCAATAGTTTATATCTTTCATTAAACTTATGGTGCATAGGCTTGCTCTAACCCACTACCCTAAAAACCGGCAAAATTTGCAAAATGCCCTGCTAACCGTTATTATTTTGTTGCTTTTTGTATGTACTACTACCGCCCAAAAAGTGGGTACCAGCAACCTAAAAATTATGTCGCTCGATAGTTTGAGCGATGAGGACCTTGCATTGTTGGAAGAGTACCGCGATTCGTTTTTGATTGAGGTTCAACAGATTAAAGAGGCCTTGGGCTACAAAAAGAGAAGGCCTGTTGATAGTACTGTAGCAGTTATGAACCGCAGCAGCCATGTAGAGATAGGTCTGAATGTAAGCGGCCCAGTGCTTTCAAACGGTAGAAAGACGGGACTTAAGGGAGCTGTTTTCGCACCGGGTATGATGTATTACCACAAAACCGGTCTGTATCTGGCTTTGGGTATGAGTTTTTTTACCGATAGCGCCATGCGGGTTAGTGCCAGAGTACCTTCCATGTATATATCACCTGGCTTTAGCCGCACCTTTTTTAAACGCTGGAACTTTAGCATAGGGTATACCCGCAATTTTATTTTTTATGGTGCCGATGTTAAAATTCAGAACTACACATTTCCGGCCGCCGATTTTCAGAGGGGGCTACTCAATAATTCAATTTCTGTTTACAATAGTTACGATTTCTGGCAATACCTAACTGTGGGCATTAGTGCCGCTGTGTGTTGGAGTAGTAATCTTTACAGCAAAAAATATACTACCGGCCCGCTGGGAAGAAAACTATACTATAAAGACCTTACCAAAAAAGGAGGTCAGGCATACACCGCAAGTATTGGCCTATCTCTACGCAAAGATTTTTCATTTTACAATATTTTGGGTGCTAAAGTATTTACCGTCACACCCGATATTTATTTTCTGTTTGGCCGCGATAACAGCACACTTATTACACGGGCAGTAAGACGCCCCGGTTTAACTATTGACGCTGACGATTTTTTTGGTTTTTTGGATGTAGAACCCGGACTCGCACTGACATGGAGAATCAGGAACCTTGAAATATCTGGTTCTTTCCACTGCGCGATTCCTTTTAACGAATATGATAGCAGTTCAGGCAAACGGATTAAAAACCCAAAAGAATATTACCCTTATGGTGAAGGTGGGATAAAGTATCTATTCAGAATTAGCCGTAAATCGCCCAAAAAAATTAAAACATAGCAAGCCTTACTCTGCCTCCGCTACTACTTCTTCTACTTCGGGCACCATGCGCTTTAGCAAACCTTCTATACCCGACTTAAGTGTAAGCGTAGAGGACGGACAACTACTGCAAGATCCTTGTAATGAGAGAGTTACAACGCCTTGTTCAAAAGATTTGAACTCTATATGCCCGCCATCCATTTGCACAGCAGGTTTTACGTATTTATCAAGCAGGTCTTTTATTTTGGTCTCCGGGTCTTCGTTGGCAGCTTCTGATTTTTGCTCCTGCAAAACATCTTTAGGTAATAGCGAGTCGTCTACCGGTTTTTTGCCGCTTTGCAAAAATACCCGAAGGGCATCTTTTAATTCTGGTGTAATTTCGAACCATTCGTATTCGGCCTTTTTGGTAATGGTTACAAAGTTATTGGCTATAAAAACGCCATTTACGAAAGGAATAGCATAAAGTGCTTTTGCCAACTCGGAACCTTCGGCAAGTTCACGGGTTTTAAAGTCTAGTTGAAAGTTAGGAAGTATATGGCGGTTGGTTACAAACTTCTGGCTCTCCGGGTTAGGGGTGTATTCGGTATAAATTTCGATGATATCTTCAGCTGTCATGGTTTGATATTTGTAGATACAAATGTAATGAAACAAATAAAGTGATGTGTGTTTTGTTTTTTAACTTCAAAACCTTTAACACCTTTACCTTTGTGAAACTTCGTATTAAAGTAAAACCCGCCAGCAAAACCGATGAAATAGTGCGCGAAGCCGATGGCAGTCTGAAGGTGAAAATTAAGGCCCAGCCGGTAGAAGGCAAAGCCAATAAATACCTGGTGGAATACCTGGCCAGGGTATTGGATTTACCCAAATCGAAAATTGTATTACAAAAAGGCGAAACCAATCAGTTTAAAACGCTGGAGATAGAGGCGGAGGATAACTACATTAACAGCAAATTGCCATAACTATTCAAGTATCTTCATAGCTTCGGTGGCCTTCTTCATTTCATAGCCTTTACTTAGCAAAAATCGCAGCACCTTGGTTTTCTTTTCGCGTGGGGTACCAGTACGTATGCTGTTCCATTTTTTTTCGGCGGCGGCTTTTATCTGGTCGTCATAGTCTTCTTCATCCATATCGTCTAGATACATCTTAATAATAGATGCATCAATACGCTTGGCATTAAGGGCGGCTTTCATTTTTGTTTTGCCCCACTTCTTTTTGGCATGGCCGGCTACAAAGTATTTTACATACCGGTCATCGTTCAAAAAATTGCCTGCTCTTAGTTTTTCTATGTAGGCATCGTAATCTCCTTTCTCTACTTTTAGTTTCCGCAGTTTATCCTTTACATCGGTAGCGCAGCGCTCCTGGTAGGCGCAGTAGTTAGTCAGCTTATTGTAAATCTCAATATCTATTGTTTGTTCCATCCGGTGCCGCACTTGGGCTTTTATTTTAGTTTCGTTTCGGTCCAAGATATGAAAAACTCCCGTGCCATATTTCTTTTGTTGCTTGCCAACTCCATCAGCGGGGTGGCACAGGGTATTTCTATGCTGGCGATACCCTGGTATTTTACGGGGGTAATTCACCAGGAAGAGTTGTTTGGCAAGGCTTATTTTGTAATAACAGCCCTTTCGCTTTTCTGGGGCGTATATGCCGGTACACTCATAGACCGGTACGATAGAAAACGCATTTTCCTAATTATGAATCTGGCGGGGCTTTTCATTTTATCAACGGTTACGCTAATTGGCTTTAAAAACGATTCTTTGCCCTGGTATCTTGTAGCATTAATTTTTTGCACTACGGCATTTATTTACAATATCCATTTTCCTAACCTTTATGCCTTTGCACAGGAAATAACCGCCCGTGAGGATTATAGCCGGGTTACTTCTATGCTGGAAATACAGGGACAAATAACCTTTACCATTGCCGGCGGCCTGGCGGCCATACTGTTAAATGGCATTGACAATCATTTCAATCTTTATGGCCTGGATATAGCCCTGCCGTTTAATTTCGGTGCATGGAAAATACACGAAATATTTGCCATAGATGCAGCTACGTATCTTATAGCTTTTGCTATTATTTACCGTATTAAATCGCTGCCGGTAGTAGAAAAGAAGGTGGATATGGCACATCTGCGCGAACGCATAAAGACAGGTGTAACCTTTTTGGCCAAACATCCGCTACTGCTGCACTTTGGCAATGCGTCACTCTTTGTGTTTTTAACAGTACTTGTTTTTGGTACTTATGTGCAGCCCATGTATGTAGCCACCTCTTTGCAGCGGGGCGGCGATGTGTTTGCGCTGGGCGATATGGGTTTTTCTATGGGTGCTGTAATAGCCGGATTTTTAACCACCCGCATTTTTGGCGAAAGCAAGGCTGTAATGGGTATCATTCTGCTAACGATGATATCGGGTTGCATGTACCTGGTAATGGCCCTTAACAATGTATTGTACCTCTATTTTGCAGCCAACTTTGTGATTGGTGCCTGCAATGCGGCTATACGCATACAGCGCATTACCTACTTGTTTCACCATATCCCAAACTATATAATAGGGCGGGCCAACAGTATATTTTTTGTAATCAACGTTTTTTTGCGGCTGTGTTTAATCGGTGCTTTCAGCCTGCCGTTTTTCCACCAGGGTGTTAACGTGGTATATGCTGTGGGTGGTATGGCGCTGGTTTGTTTGGTGGGGGCCGGTATCCTGGCTGTTAAATACAAAGCACTGATAAAAGAACCAAAGGTGGCCTAAAACACGAAAAGTCCTCTAAGAGTTACGGCTCCCAGAAGACTTTTCGTTATCAGCTTTCGCTGCAATTGATGTTTTAATCGTTAATTGGCCAGTAAGGCGCTTTTGGGTTGAGTTCTATCATACTCTCACATTTGGTTAATTAATGTTACGCGGCTATTTTAAAAAGGTTTCACAAAACGATAAAAAACTTTCGGGCGCAAATTTATCTTTGAGCCAGACCAGTATGAAACGCATCCTCTTCCTTTTCTTTTTATCTGCATCGCAGTTATGTGCCCAGCCATTGAGCACAAATCCTTGCTGTACGCAAAGCGAAGAAGGCTTTCTGCCCTGCCGCGATACTATTGACATTCTGCGCAGGCACGAGTTTTACGATATAGGTGTTATACTCCCCTCGTGGTTGCCTATAATGAGTAAAGATTACATAGCAATATTAGAGGGCCGTGTAGGCTCTAATTTGGTAAACGGCACGCACGGCCCCCATGTAAGCCACGAGGACCTTCCCTTTTATCATTACTCGCATGATGTTGACTTTGATGTAATACCTGATAAAACAGACGACAACCGGTTTACAAACTATTTACCGCTGCTGGTTTACCATAAAGGCGAGAAGAATGATACATCGCTGCATAATATAGTGCGTTGTGAGTGGGAGTGCGGACTGGGTATGTGCAATAAAGTAAACCCACTACGCTATGATAATGATGCAGGGCGAAGCGGAGGTTTTTATACCGCGGGGCACGAGTTAAAAGATAAGATATGGAACTGGCCATCGGTGGGAGATTGGGTACACGTAGAGGGCCATTATGTATGGGACCGCGGCCACCCGCCTAGTGAAGCTGAGATACACCCGCCGAGGTTTGTAGCGATAAAGCGCTCGCTGGCCGAACAGGTGGTAATAGGCGATAGCTCGGTAAAGTTTGCCACGCGGGTGGATATTTTTGCCAGCGGTGATGGCGGTGCGCTGCAGAATAACCGGTTTAATGCCCCCACATATGTACAGCGGGTAAACATGAGCAGCAAAGATTATGAGTTTACCGTAAAAATAGATTTACCGCGCCCATCGCCAAACGCACAACTTAAGTATAAGTTAGACCGGAGGAAAGGCGATAGCTTTTCGCAGTATGAGCTGATAGAGCCTAACAGTGATTCTGCAACGGCGCGTGTGCTGATACCCTGGAAAACCAAAAACGCCAACGACCTGGAGATTTATGCCCGCACGCTTTATTTTTACTGGGACGAAGGACGCGGTGTAGCCGCAGAGTTGCCTGTAGATATTTACAAAATAAAGCTGAGCAGCCTGAAGTTTAAATACATAAACGATAAACTTTCGAAGGCAGAAGTTAGGTTGTTTGTAAATGTAGGCAGTGATTGGGTTTTTCTGAACGACTTTCACGGTAAAAAGGGACATATACTTACTAAAGGCTTAGGCAAAACCTATAAGCACCACTGGAACCTGCATAATGAATTTACCGTGTACGTTCCGCGGGGTAAGCAATTCAGGGTGTACATAAGCGGATGGGAAGTAGATGGTATAGACCTGCTGGCCGGCGATATTCTGGACCCGGCATCGGCCTGCGATAAAAAGACCAAGCGTTTTTTTAAGAACCGTATTTTTTCTATACAAAACATGCTGCTGAAAGGCTGCCTGGATGATGTGTATGGCGAGATAAGCAACCTGCACTCGTTTGATAAACTGGGCCGGATTGATTATTTTACAAACTCCCCACACGAAGGAAAAAATGATGACCCGTGCCCGTTTAGTAAGTTCGACTTAAAGGACCGGTACTTTATAACCTATACGATTGAGAAATTGAATTAAAAAGGAGAAAACATGTTGACCGATTCTATTACAAACGATATTAAACACCAGTTCCGCTATGGCAACATGGTGATGAAGCTGATTTTTGTAAACC
>DATGXP010000339.1:0-3852 GCA_035298845.1 Chitinophagales bacterium | reverse complement strand
TTATCATCAGCATCAAATTTGCCAATTGGCTTAAAGGGGTTTAGCCGCACCGAAGTAGGCGAGGGCTCGTCCAGGCTTTTTACAAAAGCATCAAACTCGCTGCCCAGCTTATTCTGCATGCGCTGCAAAAATGCTTCGGGGTATGTATGCTTGTCGCTCATTCTTCTACGGTGGTTAAATCTTCTTCGGGTGCTGTTTTATTTTGCTTTCGCTGGTAAAAGTAATTTAATAGCACACCGGTCAAAACCAGCGCTATACCTGCAAAGGCCAGGCCTTCATAGTGTTCACCAAATAAAAGAAACCCGAATCCTAATGCGTAAATAATACCTACGTAATTGAAGATAGTAACGTTGGCCATGGTTTCGCTTTGCAGGGCTTTGGTAAGGTTTACCTGCCCCAGTTGGGTGCATACACCTATCATAATTAAATAAAACCACTCCCATCCGTTAGGCATTTTCCAGTTAAACAGCATGCCTACCAGCCCGGTTACTACGCCTACCAGTTGAAAGTGCAATACCACTACCATGGTGTGTTCTTTCTCTTTAAGGCTGCGCACCATATTATAAGCAAGGCCCGAGGCCAGGGCCGATACAATACCTATGGCAAGCATGGTCAGCGATATCCGGTTGTCGAACCCTTTAATAACGAGCACCCCCGCAAACGATAAGGCAAAGAACAGCCACTGAAGCGGCTTTACTTTTTCGCGCAGCCAGAAAATGGCGATAACAGTAGTGAAAATAGGAGAGAGGTATTGAATAGTAACCGCTGTGCCCAATGGTATGTTCTGCAGGGTTATAAAAAAGGTATAAAGCGCAATAGTGCCGAATATGCCACGTGCCAGCAGCAGTTTCCGGTTGCTGCCTTTCCAGTCGGCTTTATCCTGGTATATGATGATAAGGCAGAGCAACATAGATACCAGGCAGCGGAAGAATACTACTTCCATAGCAGGCACGTTGCTTACCTTTTTTATAAACACATTCATTACCGCAAAGCTGAGTGTGCTTAGCAGCATATAGCGTATACCAGATGTAAATGGGAGTGCAAACTTCTTCAAACCGGGCGCTAAGATGCTAAAAACTCTACATCAATTTTGGGGTACTGCAAACAGGCCTTCGGCAGCAGTGCGCAATCGTTCGTTGGTTTCTATTATTTGTTTGGCTTCTGCAATTATGCGCGCAGGTGGGTTTTGTGTGCGGGTAAGTATGTCTACACCGGCAGGGGTTAGCAAGGTTTTTTCAAAAGATATTATTATGCAATCCTTCGTATCGTTTATCCACTCCACCTGCCAATTGCTGCTTAGCACGCTCATAAGGCCCTTTCCGCGCCAGGTAAATTTTGCATCGTCTTCTGGGTAATCGTAACCGGTAATGGTTTTCTGCTCCTTGCCTTTCTGGTATATTACCTCATCCAGCATGGCCGGCTTACTGCTTTTATCTATGGCGGTATAGTTGAATGTTACGTTGGCTACATCCTCACCTTTCCACATTTTAAAGTTAGAGTACAACAAATGCCATGTTCCTTCCAGTATATCTATCATTTTTCTCCTTTTGCGGCATATGTTAAAATATCATGCCAATATATTACACGGTAACTATTGTGCTACTTAAATCCCATTTGTTTCGAATCTGCTTCGGCCACTTTGTTGAAAAAATCGCGAAACTGTTCATACTCAGCCGCCGGCACTACATCTTTTTTATAGCGTATTTCGCGTATGGCCCGTATCTTTCCGACTGCAGGGGTAGAATAAGTAAGCGAATAGTCGGCAGCGCTGCAGGTAAGCGTAACCGATTTAGGTTGCTCTGCCAGTTGTTTGCCTTTAGGTATTTCAATATCCATTACTTCACGGCTTACTTCGGCGGCATTGTAATTCCAAACCAGGAAGGGGTATTTGCGATTTTCCAGAGAAAGGAAGTCAAGCGACTTAACAGCCTCGCTCCACGGTATGCGGAATATCTTTATGCCCACCACTTCGGTAAGTTCGTTCTTTATCGTAAATCCGTAGTCGTAAGCCACTGTATCGCTTAAGGTTTTAAGGTCGTAAAACTTAAGCGAGTTAAGTTTGGTAGGGTTAGTAAAATCGGAGGCTATGGCGTGTGTTAGCCCCTTTTCCTGTTTGTCTTTACCTTTGTCGGCATAGTCGTTCCTCATTTGCGAGGCAAACATTCCTGTTTTTATGTTTTTACGTGTAAAAACAATGTCGTTATTTTCAAATTTCAAATCAGTTTCACGGAATATTGCGTTGAGCGTACGGTTTTTCGAATTGAATTTAGATAACTGTGTAGCAGCAGTATCGCCATCGCGCGGTATAAAAAGTATGTTCGAGTTTAAGTCGGTAACAGGTATAGAGCCAAAAGAAAGCTTCTGGTCGGTTAACTCCAGGTAATAGGTTTTGCCTTCGGCAATAAAGCGCGCTATGCAATGGTTAAAATCTATACTTGGCAAATTAAGGTGGCGGTCGCCATTATCGCGCGTGTCTACCAATATTAAGTTGGCTTTTAGCCCGGCTTCTTTGCATAAGGCCACAAACAGGGTTGATACATCTTTACAATCTCCTAATTTGGTATTAAGCGTGCGCGATGCCCGTTGCGGCACAATTGGTCCATGCATAAAAGGAACGCTGCTATAACTTACATTGGCTTCTATATACTCATAAATCATTTTGGCTTTTTGCAACTCTGTACGGGCTTTTTTATCCTTAAAAATTTCAGCTGCCGTTTCCTTTATTTCAAAATCCTGCCGGGCAAGCGTGGTAGATAAATCGGAATACCAATTGCTTACATATTTCCAATCCGGTATCGTAGATATATCAAGTATTACCCCTACATCTGCCAGGGCAGGCATATATGGCTCTGCTTTAATGGCCGGCTGATCGTTATACTCCCACACATACAATTTCATGTCTTCAATATCTTTTACAGTAGGTTTTACATCGGCACTCAGCACTTCGCTTTTAAACTTTTTGGCTGCTGGTATTAACAATGAATAGCGTGATATTTTCGAGGGGAAATCGAAGTTGAAGTTAAACTGGTCCCAAAAATGCTGGGCCAATTTGCCGGTGTTGTAATTCTCAAGCCGGTAAGAAATATGAATGGCATCATCTACCTCCAGATTTGTAAATACCACGTAAGCATCATTTCGTTCGGCCTGTATCTTGCTGCCGTCTTTTTTAAACACTTCAGCCTTGTCTACAATCAGGCGCTGACGATAGCGATTGTAAGCGATACCATATTCCTTCCAAATTTCAATACCGGTCGGGTTAAGCACCTTTACCAGTATTTCATCCCGCTCTTCGGTAGCGCCTTCGGGATAAACTACGCGTTGGCTTTCGTTTAAAAGTATTATACTGTTGTCGTCGGGGTAATCTTCAGCTTTGGGCGCTTTTTTGAAAAGCGCATAAGCGTCTGCTTTTTCAAAATTTTCAAACAAATCTTTTTTGTTCTCCAGTTTGCGAAGCTGTTTGCGCGCTTCGTAATTAGTAGGTGTGTAGTAAACCGCTTTTCGAAAAGCATCTTTCGCACTTTCTTCATTATTCATAGCCTGGTAAATTTTACCGGCCCGGCCCCAATAGCCTCCAATGTACGGTGCTAATGCTATGGCGCGTTGGGCATAATCCAGCGCATTGGTATAATCCTGTGCGGCAAAGTATAAATCACTCAGGTCGGTAAGGTATCCTACGGAGTATGGAAAATTGGCAATACGTTGCTTGTAAAGTTCATATCCTTTTTTCTTATTGCCAAGGTCGAAATAGTTATTGGCTATTTCCGTCAAAACTTTGTCGGAGTAGCTGTTTTTTTGAAAAGTCTCTAATATTTGGTTGGCTTTTGCCAGGTCTTTGCTGTTGTTTTTTTCAAT
>DATGXP010000338.1:0-5923 GCA_035298845.1 Chitinophagales bacterium | reverse complement strand
CGAAAGGGTTTAAACCCTTTCGGGGGTAAAAGCCGCTAATGCGTTTCAGTCAACACATCATACACGCCAATCTTCGAATATTTATCTATCCGTTGATTGATACGCTCATCTGCACTCAGGGCTTCCAGTTCTTCAATATTCTTAATAATAGTCCTCTTCACGGTTTTGGCAATCTCCTCGGGGTTGCTGTGCGCGCCGCCCACCGGTTCTTTTACTATGCCGTCTATAATGCCAAATTTCAGCAGGTCCTGTGCCGTTGGCTTTAGGGCCTCGGCGGCTTTCTCTTTATGCTCCCAACTGCGCCATAATATACTCGAGCAGCTCTCCGGCGATATTACCGAGTACCAGGTGTTCTCCAGCATCAGCAGCCTGTCGCCCACGCCTATGCCCAGCGCACCGCCCGATGCACCTTCGCCTATTACTATGCATAACACCGGCACCTTCAGGCCCGCCATCTGCATCAGGTTATGGGCTATAGCCTGGCCCTGTCCGCGCGCTTCGGCTTCTTCGCCGGGGTAAGCGCCGGGGGTATCTATAAAGGTTACTATCGGCTTGTTGAATTTCTCGGCCAGTTTCATCAGGCGCAGGGCCTTGCGGTAACCTTCGGGGTTAGGCATACCAAAGTTGCGGTATTGGCGCATCTTGGTGTTCACGCCCTTTTGGTGGCCTATCAGCATATAAGTTTTGCCGTCTATCTCGCCAAAGCCGCCTATTATGGCCTTATCATCTTTAAAGTTGCGGTCGCCAAACAGCTCGACAAACTTATCGGTGATATACTCCATGTAAAACAAGGTATAAGGCCTGTCGGGATGGCGGCTGGCCTGTATGCGCTGCCACACGGTCAGGTTACTGTAAATCTCGCGCTGCGTATCGCGTATTTTGCTCTCCAGCTGCAATATCTCATCCTGCATAGATACATGCGTAGCCTGCTCCTGCTCCTTTAGCTTCTCCAGCTGCTGGGTTAACTCCTCAATCGGTTTTTCAAAATCAAGAAAGGTCATACACTGTTTTGAGATGCCAAAGAAAGCAAAAAATGGGGAGTGTTGATGGTGGGACTTATTCTTACCCAGGTAACCGTTTCGGATCTGAATAGTTGGCTATATTTAACTATCACATCAAAATATGGAAGATATAATTCAAATAGAAGTTCTGGATAAAGGTGGGCATGGAGATTTGAAATTTCGGGTTAAAGATTTAACCGCACACTTAACATTTGACACTTACTACTTCATATTAGCTTCAGAGCCTTGTGATGGCATTTCTGATGTAAAAAAGAGTATTGCAAAGTTTATTAGCCATTGGAGAGAGCAAATAAAAAGTATGCAAAGCGGGCAAACCAAATATTTCCCCATTGATATTTCTGACCAATATACTGGCTGTTTGAAAATCGACAAGCAACACGAAAATCTTCAAATTGCTTATGGCTGGTCAAGGGAAGAAGGTCATTGGTTGGATATAAACAACCCAACACATTATTTTGACAGCATAACAGACTTTAGAACTGACATTCCTCATACGATTTTTGTAACACAACAGGATTTTTTGATCTCGCTTGAGAACCAAATTAAAGGGTTAGTTTCCGAATAGTTTTTACTTGCCATTCCCACAATAAATCCCGAATTTCACCGTCCTGATTTTATGAGCAAATACCGCCGCGAGCAGACCCTTAACGAAGAAACCGCTAACTGGATAACCCATGCCCTGGGTATTGCTTTTGCGGTGGCTACCATCCCTTTTCTTATTGCCTATGCTATAGAGAAGAGCAATGTTTCTACCATTTGGGGCGTATCGGTTTTTGGTTTTGCCATGCTGGCGGTTTATATGGCCTCTACCATTTACCATGCTACTGCGCCTAACACCAACAAGAAAAAGACCCTACGCATCTGCGACCACATTGGTATTTTTCTGATGATAGGCGGCAGCTACACACCACTGGTTTTAAAGTATATAGATACACCTACGGCCACTTGGTTCCTGGGGGCTATGTGGGCTATAATTGTGCTGGGCAGTATTCTCAAAATTTATCACACAGGTAAGTATGTATTGCTGGAGGTTATTATCTACATAGCCCTGTCGTGCATGTTGGTGTTTATCATCAAACCCTTAGTAACCAATATACCTACCGAGATATTCACTTACATCTGGGCTGGTGGCTTGTTCTACGGGGTGGGTGTGGCTTTCTATCTGTGGAAAAAGCTAAGTTACCACCACGCCGTATGGCATGTGTTTGTGCTTGCCGGCACCATTACACACTTTGTAGCTATCTACAAAAGCATACCGGTGATGGTTAGGTTTTAAAGTATCCCCTTCAACTCACTCAACGAGTTTATTTCAAACGTAGCGGGTTCGCGATTGTGCGGTTTTTTGGGGTTGAAGTAGATTTGGTCGATACCGGCTTTGCGGGCGCCTATTATATCGGTGTTATAGTTGTCGCCTATCATAATGCACTCGGCGCAGTTGGTAAGGGCGCGCTCCATGGCTATATTAAAAATCTGTATATCGGGTTTTTGGGTGCCTACTTCTTCGCTGATGATGATGTGCTCAAAGAAAGGTTTCAGCCCGCTGTTTTCCAGCTTTACCCACTGCGCCTCGGCAAAGCCATTGGTTATTAAGTGCATTTTATATTTAGGCTGCAGGTAATTAAGCACCTCTATGGTATCGGCAAACAGGGCCGTCATGCGCGGACTGTAGTCTAGGTAGTTTTGCGCCATGCGCTCGGCCAGTGCGTTGTCAAATACCCCAAACTCTTTCAGCGTATCGGCAAACCTGCCAACGCGCAATTGCTCTTTGGTTACTATCTGGTTGTGGTAGCGCGCCCAGTAGCGGTCGTTTATGGGCACATACCGGTTATGAAAATTATCGAACACCGGTATGCCGCGCTCTGCCAGTTTTTCTTCAGTAAAAATCTGCTCTAGTGCCTTGCGGCTATTGGTATCAAAATCCCACAGGGTATGGTCCAGGTCGAAAAAAATATGCTTATAGGCTTTCATGGGCGGTGTAAAGGTGATAATAAATTGGTGAAATTGTGTCTAAGCAGCCAGATATTGGCTGTATTAGTTCCTCCCCTGGTGGGAGGTTAGGTGGGGGAGGCTGTTTTGACTATATTTATTTCATGCCGTTACATTCCAATTACGAATACAATAAAAAACTAAGACCATTAGCTCAAACACTACGAAAAGAGGGTACCCCTGGCGAACGAAAGCTTTGGAAAGAGGTTTTAAGTAATGGTAAAGCGCTGGGTTATCATTTCAGAAGACAACGCGCTATAGATAATTACATAGTAGATTTCTTTTGTAAAGAGTTAAACCTCATAATTGAGGTGGATGGAATAAATCATGATTTTAAAATTGCAGAAGATGAGCGGCGCGATGTAAGATTGATGGAGTTAGGCTATGAAACGCTCCGTGTAACACACTATATGGTGATGACTGATATTGTAAATGTATCGCGCATGATAGGTGGAAAGATAATTACAATACAAGAGGCCAAAGGATTAGCCCCACATTAGCTACTGGGAAAAGGATTCAAATACATCCCCCACCTAACCTCCCACCAGGGGAGGAATAAGTGCAGCCGTTCACTTACCCATTATCACGATAATGAAAGGCCGCTCACTTTATCTCCTGGCACAGCTCTATCAATATCCCACCCGCTGTTTTGGGGTGAAAGAAAAACACCAGCTTGTTATCTGCCCCTTTCTTAGGCTTCTCGCTAATGGGCTGAAAGCCCTCTGCCTTCAGGCGCTCTACTTCTTTCTCTAAATCCTCTACCGCAAAGGCAAGATGGTGTATGCCCTCGCCCTTTTTATCCAGGTATTTAGCTATGGCGCTATCGGGGTTGGTGGCGTGCAGCAACTCTATTTTGCTTTCGCCTATTTTAAAAAAGGAGGTATCAACATGCTCAGATTCAACGGTTTCTGTCTTGTAATGAGCCACACCCAGCAATTTGGCAAACAGCTCGTTCGATTTTTCAAGGTCTTTAACAGCAATTCCTATGTGTTCTATCTTATGCATCGGACAAAATTTCTGATTAACCACAAAGGAATAATTATTGCTTAACTTTGCATTGTAAATTTATAAGCCATGTTATTTGTATCAGAAACTGCGAAAGCCAAGATTGAAGAGATTAAATTAAAAGACCACAAGCCAGAGCACTTTGTTCGCGTAACCGTTAATGGTGGCGGCTGCTCGGGTCTGTCATACAAAATGGATTTTGACAATGAGTTGAAAGCCGACGACCAGGTATTTGAAGATAAAGGCGTAAAGCTGGTTACCGACCTGCGTTCGTTCCTGTATGTATGCAATACCACACTCGATTTTTCTGACGGATTGAACGGTAAGGGTTTTGAGTTTAAGAACCCGAATGCATCGCGCACCTGTGCCTGCGGAGAGAGTTTTGCAGTATAGCATCTAAGCCTTCGCACAAGTTATAGGCTTAACAGCCTCTACCCTTTTCTATACGAATAGGATTTTGCCACCACAGCCATTAAGAGGATCACTACCAGCATCATAGCTATCATGTAGTACCAGTTTTTACTTAGTATTACGGACAGCCTGTAGCTTTTGATACGCTTATTTAACAGCGTGTACTTTGTATCTCCCTCACTAAGTTTCTCATATTCTATGATGGCCTCTTTTACGTTTCCGTTGCCTTCCAGGCTTAGGGCGCGCATGTATTTAGCATCTTTTAAGGTACTGTCAATTGCTAAAGCCTTGTCAAAGTCAGCCAGCGCTTTGTTGTATTGCTTAAGCTCATACAGGCATAAGCCTCGGTTGTAATAAGGCTCTTTTGCTTCGGGAAATGTATCTGCTAATTTTGTGTATGAGCTTACGGCATCTTCAAACTTACCTTCATAAAACTGCTGCTGCGCCTGTACCGATAGGGGATGGTCTTGCACCTCTGCACCGGCAGAAAGAAAAAACAACAACACTATCAGCAAAAGGCCTTGCTTCACATCTACCGGTTTGGTTGGGGTGAAGATAGAATAAAATTTAGCGGGCGATGGCTGTTTGTCCTCCGCTGGCGGAGGTGGCGAGGCTCTGCGAGCCGGAGGTGGAACAAAAAAAAGCTCCACGGTTTATACGTGGAGCTTTTTTTATAATATACTACCGGTTGTATTTAATACAACGGAAACTGTTTCATATACTCATTCACCTCGCCCTTTACTTTAGCTATGGTGCTTTCATTTTCTATATCGGTTACTATGCGCTCTATCCACACGGCAATCTGGCCCATGTCTTTCTCCTTCATGCCGCGGGTGGGAACTGCCGGTGTGCCCAGGCGGATACCGCTGGTTACAAACGGGCTCTTATCATCAAACGGCACCATATTTTTATTGCAGGTAATATCGGCTTTCACCAGCGCGTTCTCAGCCTGCTTGCCCGATACATTTTTGCTGCGCAGGTCTATCAGCATTAAGTGGTTGTCGGTTCCTCCCGATATAATGCCGTAGCCCTTAGCTACCATAGCGGCAGCCAGTGCCTGCGCATTCTTTATTACCTGCTGCTGGTAGGTTTTAAACTCCGGTGTAAGCGCCTCGCCAAAAGCAATAGCCTTGGCAGCTATTACATGCTCCAGCGGTCCGCCCTGTGTACCGGGGAACACCGCGCCATCCAGTATCGCGCTCATCATCTTCACTTCACCCTTTGGTGTTTTTTCGCCAAACGGGTTTTCAAAATCTTTACCCAGTAGTATAACACCACCGCGTGGGCCACGCAGTGTTTTGTGTGTAGTGCTGGTTACTATGTGGCAATACTGCAATGGGTTCTTCAATAGGCCGGCTGCAATCAAACCTGCAGGGTGGGCCATATCGGCCATTAGCAACGCGCCCACCTCATCTGCTATTGCGCGGAATTTTTCATACTCCCACTCGCGGCTATACGCCGATGCACCACAGATAATCAGCTTTGGCTTTTCGGCCAGT
>DATGXP010000337.1:0-6631 GCA_035298845.1 Chitinophagales bacterium | reverse complement strand
GTTATACCTAACACCCAGGCGACTTGTATAGAACTCATACTTCGGCTCTTCTTCGGCGGCAATACGGATACCTATGTTCATGGGCTCGCTTAGCGTGCCGTATTTTTCCAGCTCGTCGAGGTTATCCATTACAGGCACAATGTTTTTATAGCCGCTGTTGAAGGCTTCCAGTATCCTGTCGATATAGCGCTGTGGTTTAAATCCATTGCATATTACGTAGCTGTCTTTCTTAATCTTCTTCTTATCCTCCATCTTCTTGATGATATCGAAATCGAAGGCAGAAGAGGTTTCTATATGCACTTTGTTTTTAAGCGCTTCCTCAACTACAAACGAGAAGTGCGAGCTTTTGGTACAATAGCAGTAGTGGTAATCGCCCTTGTAATTGTTGTTGGCCATAGATGAATTGAACAGCCTGCGCGCCTTTTGTATCTGCTGCGAAATTTTGGGCAGGTAGGTTAACCGAAGGGGCGTGCCATACTGCGCAATAATCTCGGTGAGCGGTAGGTCGTTCCAAAAAAGATTGCCTTTTTCTTCTTTAAAATCCCGTTGAGGGAAATCGAAAGTCTGGGCAATCAGGTCGCGGTATTTCTGGCGTTTGTTCATTTCGGAAAAAATTGTGCGCGAAGTTATATTTTAGACGCGACAAAACAGGAGATATTTTTTAAGGCATTCCGCAAGGCGACGCGGAGAAACACAGGAGGAAACTATGACATTAGAACAAACATTAAAGCAATCTACGGCTGATATTTTTAAAGAAGAATATGGGGTAGATGTGCCATTGGATACCGTTACCATTAACATAACCAAAAAAGAACACGAGGGTGATTATACCATTGTGGTGTTCCCTTTGACCAAAGTGTCTAAGAAATCGCCGGAACAAACGGCTGAATTGCTTGGCGCGAAATTGCAGGAGAAGTCAGGCATAGTAGGCAAGTTCAATGTGATAAAAGGTTTTCTTAACCTTAGCCTGACCGATGCCTACTGGACTAATAAACTGAAAGAAATTTCGGGCAATGCTGCTTATGGAACTTTCCCGGCCAATCATAAAAAAGTAGTGCTGGAGTATTGTGGCCCTAACACCAACAAGCCTTTGCACATAGGGCACTTGCGCAACGTGTTTCTTGGTTTTAGCATGGCAGAAATATTAAAGGCTGCAGGCTACGATGTTACCAAAGTAAATATTTACAACGACCGGGGTATTGCCATCTGCAAAAGCATGATTGCTTATACCAAATTCGGTAATGGTGCCACACCGCAATCAACCGGAATAAAAGGCGACCACTTTGTAGGCGACTGGTATGTAACCTGGAACACCAAAGCAAAAGAAGAGCTGCAAACATTAACCGGTTTGAAGGGAGAGTTTGATGAAGACCAGAAGATGACCAGCCTGTTTAAGGAGACACAGGAGATGCTGTTGAAATGGGAAGCCGGTGACCCTGAAGTAGTAGCGCTGTGGGAAAAAATGAATAGCTGGGTGTATGAAGGTTTTCAGCAAAGCTTCAACTTGCTGGGCATCGACTTTCAGAAAGACTACTACGAGAGCAAGACGTATATGCTGGGTAAAAACATTGTGGAAGAAGGCTTGCAGAAAAATGTATTTAAAAAGCGCGCTGATGGTGCTGTGATCGTGGACCTTACACCCGATGGTCTGGATGAGAAAGTATTGTTACGCCCCGATGGCACATCGATATACATCACCCAGGATTTAGCTACTGCCGAACTGCGGTATAAAGATTTTGGCATGGATAAAATGATTTATGTGGTTGCCAATGAGCAGGACTATCACTTTAAGGTGTTGAAGTTGGCGCTGCAGAAATTAGGCAAGAAATGGGCTGATGGTATTTATCACCTGAGCTATGCACTGGTTGAGTCGCCTACCGGCAGGTTTAAAAGCCGCGAAGGTAAAACTGCTGATGCCGATGATTTAGCTGGTGAAGTATTACGTATAGCTGAAGAGAAAACAAAAGAGCTGGGTAAGATTGAAGGCTTTACTGAAGAGCAGGCACAACAGTTATATAAAACAATCGGCCTTGGTGCGCTTAAGTATTTTGTATTACGTGTAAATCCCTATAAGAAGATAATATTCAACCCTGAGGAGAGTATAGATTTTCATGGGCAAACCGGGCCGTTTATACAATACACGCATGCGCGGGTTTGTGCTATTATGCGTAAAGCTGGTGATGTAGCAATCACCGGTTTTGAAAACCTGGCTACGCTGGCACCGGTAGAGCGCGAGTTGGTTATTCATATAAGTGAATATGAAAACACTATCCGTTCTGCGGCCGATAAATACGATCCGAGTGAGGTTGCCAGCTATGTGTATACACTGGCTAAACTTTACAATAAGTTCTACCACGAGTTGCCTATTTTGAATGCGGCTACTGATGCGGAGAAAAATTTCCGTATTGGCTTATCAAAGCAAACAGGTATTATGCTCAAAAAAGCAATGAAGCTGTTGGGTATTGATGTGCCAGAAAAGATGTAGCGTTCCGCTGTGATTACACGGATAAAGGCAGGTAGATTACGCAGATAGCTTCGCTATGATTACACGGATAAAGGCAGAGGATTACGCAGATGAAATACAAAAAACATGGCGCAGATTTTGCAATTGCAAGGTCTGCGTTTTAATTTTAATAAAAACCTTTTATGAAACATATACTTAGCATACTCACCGTAGCTGTGCTATTAAGTGCCTGCAACAACAAACCGCAGGCAGTTGAAGAAACAGAAGCTGTTAATATGGATACTACTACGGTAACTACCGCGGTAACCAATTCAATTAATTGCTACGCGTTTACCAGTAAAGGCCTTACTGTAAATATGTATATAGAGCAATATGGAGAAGAAGTAACCGGCAGGTTGACATACGATTTTGCCGAGAAAGATGATAACGAAGGGTTGCTCAAAGGGCGCTTTTATGGAGATACGCTTATAGCGGATTATGCCTTCAAATCGGAGGGGACTACCTCTATCAGAGAGGTGGCATTTATAAAAAAAGGCAACCAGCTAACCGAAGGTTATGGTGATGTAGCAGAAAAAGATGGTAAAATGGTGTTTAAGAATAGAAGCAGCTTAAGTTTCACAGGTACAGCGCTTAACGAGGTGCCGTGTAAAGAATAGCTTATTTGCTAAACCTGTCAGCTACTACCAGGTCTTTAGAGCCTGCTGTGTATTTATAAAAACCCTCGCCGGTTTTTACTCCCAGGCAGCCGGCTGTTACCATGTTTACCAATAGCGGGCTTGGTGCATACTTAGGGTTGCCAAAGCCATCGTGCAACACTTTTAATATTGCCAGGCAAACATCAAGTCCAATAAAGTCGGCCAATTGCAGCGGGCCCATAGGATGAGCCATACCCAGTTTCATTACCGTATCTATTTCGCTTACACCGGCTACACCTTCGCGCAGGGTTTCTATAGCCTCATTTATCATAGGCATTAAAATGCGGTTGGCTACAAAGCCCGGATAGTCATTTACCTCTACCGGTATTTTATCAAGGGCGGTAGTAGCTTCTACTATCACCTTCATGCAATCGTCACTTGTTTTATAACCGCGGATAATTTCTACCAGTTTCATCAGCGGCACAGGGTTCATAAAGTGCATACCTATTACCTGCTCAGGGCGCTTAGTGGCCGCGGCAATTTTGGTAATAGAGATAGAAGAAGTATTAGAGGCAAGTATTGTCGCCGGCTGGCACAGTTCATCCAGCTGTTTAAATATCTTCAGCTTAATTTCCATGTTCTCGGTAGCTGCCTCTACTACTAAGTCAGAATCTTTGCAAACATCCAGCGCAGTATTTATAGAAAGGTTTTTAAGTGTAGCGGCTTTGCCATCTTCTGTCAGGCTGCCTTTGGTTACCATGCGGTCAAGGTTCTTTGTAATGGTGCCCAGCGCCTTATCCAGCGCCGGCTGCGATACGTCTACCAGGTTAACTGTAAATCCTTTCATGGCAAACACGTGTGCTATACCATTGCCCATAGTGCCTGCGCCAATTACCGATACTTTTCTAACTGCCATATGTTGCCTTGTTTATGCCGCGAAAATATAAAAGCTGCGGTATTGTTACTGCTTAACCACTTTACGGGTTGTTTGTATGGCGTTGGCGCCTGTTAGTTCCACAATGTATATACCAGCCGTGTAACCCTTAAGGCTTAACTGCAATGGCCCCTGGCCTGTAGTAAGTTTTTGTGCCTGCAACCTTCTGCCGGTAATATCCAGCAGGCTAACCGTATCAAATACATCTTTATCAAATTGAAGTGTAATGATTTCGTTGGTAGGGTTAGGGTATACATCAAAGTTCGGCGCCTTAGCCATTTCTTCTATCGCCAGGTAAATGCATTCGGCTTCTGCTACAGTGGTATCGAGCACAGCTGAATTCCAGATGGCCAGGCAATACTGACCGGCTTTTATATTGCGCACAGTAACAGAACCAATTTTGTTGTTTACGTTGCCACCGGTGTTAATGGTAAACGAATCGGCTATGGCCCATTCGCTTTCCGGCTTTGAGCGGTACATTACCACGATGCTATCCTCGCGGTTGGTAATAAAGGTATTATCTAACGATACATCGGTACCATCGTAATCAAGTTCTGCAGTAGCGCTGTTGGCATTTGTTTGTACATAGCGTGCAAATGTTCCGCTGATGGTCCAGTATCTTTTATCGTGCAGGTGTAGCCCGGCAATTTTTGTGCGCATAGGTTCGGGGCGTATCCAGTTATGCTCTACCCGTAAAAAAGAGGGCTGTGTTAACTTAGTTACATCTACTTGTAGTTTGGCCGTTCCAAAATCGTAAGCACCGGTGCTGTTAATCTGTCTCCATTCGTCGGTAATAGCATCCTGCAGGCTGCCGTCAAAATCCAAAGCAACCACGCTAATATCTGTGGTCAGCATAGGCACATAAGCCGATGCGTGATCGGTGCAAGGGCCGCTTACCAGTACAGTGTCTTTAAAATACTGACCAGTAGAACTAAAGTAGGTTACTACCACCGGTACATTGTTGTAATAGTGGTTTGATTTATGCAGCTGCTGGCGGATGGTGAAGGTTACACGCATAAAATCTTCGGTGCCAAACGTTTCAAGTTCTACAAACTGGTTTTCGATAGAGAAGTGTGGAAAGCCTGGTGTAAGAACCCAATCATTAAAGTAATCGTTCAGGTTAATACCCGAACATTGCGAAAGGTAATCGCGCATCTGTATTGTAGAAACTGTGTTCCATTTGTATTCATCAATTAATGCTTTTACGCAGCTAAAAAATTTATCATCGCCCATGTAATGGCGCAGGGTGTGTATTACATCCGAGCCTTTATCGTATACGGTTGCGCCATAGGTATTTTCGGTGGGCACACCGCTCACCGGTAGGTAACTGCCATCGCGCACGTGGGCATCGTGTAACACACCTTCGTGGTTAGTGCGCACGGCATCGTGGTAAGCCGAATCGCCATACACACGCTCAAGAAACAGCGGTGCGTTATAACTGGCCCAGCCTTCGTTAATCCACATTTCGCCGGCTGTTTTGCATGTAATTAAATTACCAAACCAATGATGGCTTAGTTCATGAGCCATGGTAGTTTCTGCCTGGTCAGCGTATGCCGTCAGGTAGTAATTCATGAAGCTTATGTTGGTAGCATGCTCCATGGCACCGGCATTAAAGGGCACAATACAGTACCCTATACGGTCCCACAGGTAAGGCCCCCACATATCTTCCTGTATATGGAAGGCTTCGGGCAAGTGTAAGAAAAGATTTTTGAGTGTAGTGGTGTCAGCCGCCGCTGCGCCAAGCTCTATGGGCACCACACCGGTAAGCCCTACCACGGTATCGGTAACGGTAGCATAGTCTGATACAGTAACCGATGCCAAATACGATTGTATCTCTTGCCCCAGTTTCCAGTGCCATACTTTTTTATTGCCATTGGTGGTTACATCCTGCAGAATGCCATTGCAAAAAGCCTTGTGTGTATTTTTAGTGGTGACATAAAACTCGTATAAGTTTCGCTCGTCAAAATTATCGAAGCAGGGGAACCATACACGTCCGTAGTTATGCGGGTCGGCCAAAAAACTAACACCGATATTGAAAGCGTAAGTATTAGTCCAGTAAAAGCCGCCAAAATCGGCCGGTGCATGATAAGGCTGGCCTTTATAATATATCTGTATTGTGGCCGAGTCGCCCACATTAAGCGTAGTGAGTATATTGATGTTAAGCACCGAGTCGTTGTAATCATAAGGTACGCTGTAATTATCAACTCTTACAGAATCTACAGTGAGCAATAGCAGGTCGAGCCGTATGCCTTCCACACCGGGCTTCTTCGATTTAATGCCCAATGTAGCATGGCCTTTCATAATTTTAGTGGTAAAGTCGCTCAGGTCCAGGTTCAGCTTAATGCTGCGTATATCAATAGTATCGCCACGCAAATCCTGTGCATGAACGGTGCCTACGCAAAGGGCCAGAAACAGCAATAAAAGGCTAGTATTCTTCATACAGCTAATATACTATAACTTGGCTGTTCAATAATAAGTAGTCAATAATCAATCAGCAATTATGATAGCCCAGACACCTGCACCACCCTACTATGCTGTAATCTTCACTTCGCTGCGCACCGAAGGGGATAATGATTATGCGGCTACGTCAATTGCTAT
>DATGXP010000336.1:0-11300 GCA_035298845.1 Chitinophagales bacterium | reverse complement strand
ACACATAATAATCATTGCCTATTTTAACGGTAGCAGGCATTATCTCAGCTACCTGAGATATTTTTTGTATCGGCATTTTGCCAAGCGCCTCATTATCCAAAACGCCCATTTTTGCGTCTATCCGGTCTATCAGCGGTTCCTGGTATACTGTAATTACTGTTTCTGTAAGGGTTACCGATTGATTAAATTCTACGTTTACTGTCAGCGTTTCCTCGTTGCCTAATTTAATGTCAGTAATCTGCGATTTGTTGCTCATCAGGCTAACCGTTACGGTGTAAATACCCGCCGGTATATTACTGGCATAGTAGTACCCGTTTTCATCGGTAATATAGGCCTTTTGTGTGCCCTGGCTTTCCAACAATACATTAGCAAATTCAACAGGCTTTTTGGTCTCAGGGTCTATTACCTGGCCCATAATACTGCCACCCGTAAGGGCAAATGAGAGTTGGGCGGCAAACAGCAGTAGCAGCATACCGGCTGCACGGATAGTGTTTTGTGTTTTCATTGGTTTTTGGTTTTAGTGTTTATAAAATAGTAGCAAGTAGTTAGTATTGAGTTTTAGATAAAGGCAAACAGCCATTACCATATACCTCTATAAAGTAGCAGTTCATTTTATGATGCGCCTTTGCGGAATTTCCATAACGGGAAAGGCAGTTGGCAGTATAATCAATCAGTTAGACGCTTACAGCATCACCAGACCCTGCTTTGGGTAGGCTGGCCCATTACCGGTGTGCCGTCTATAAATATCTTAACCTGGTCGCTTCCTTTTATAAAAATTCGCCCATTGCGAACATCTACACCCGGCTGCTGGCTCAACACATCATTCAACCGCTGAGTAGGCTGGTTGTTCTTACTGTTGGTTAGTTTAATATCATTGCTGGTTACGGAGCTAAATGTGTTTTCTACTGTAGGCAACACCACCTTGGGGGGCAGGTTGTTATCGCTGCTTACTGCAAAGTTTATTTCCGACGTATAGCTATCATATACATGCACATCATTCATTACAAAGGTGCGGTTATTATACACTATGCGCATCTGGTATTTACCGGTAGGCAAATGGCTGGCATAATAGTGCCCGTATTCGTTGGCCTTCACCTCTATGCGGTCCATCCGGTTTTCGAAGGTAATATCCGCGTAAGCAAAAGGGAGCTTCGATTCTTTTTGAGTTACCTGCCCCACTACCTCGCCGGTAGATACCGCCTTAGCCACAGGCGCAATAAAAATTACAAAGCAAAAAGCCAGTAGAAAATTAGTTGCAGTTTTCATAGCTTTACTATTTACCATAAAGATAGTGAATAAATCAATGCACGTGCATTTGTGGTATAGTTATGGACAAAATTTTACACTATCATTACAAAACAAATTTCAGATAAGCCGCGTTTTCACTTTATGACCAAGTTTCTTCCAATCTTTCCCCTCAGCACTATTGTTTACCCGGGGCAGCTTTTAAACCTTCACATATACGAACCCCGCTACCGCCAACTTATAAATGAATGTAAAGCGGAAAATAAAACCTTTGGTATTCCGTCGGTTATAAAAGATACACTAAGCGAATACGGCACCGAAATGGAAGTGCTGGAAATATCCAAGGTGTACCCCAGCGGCGAAATGGATATTAAAACAAAGGGAATCAAGGTGTTCCGCATTATAGAGGTACTTCGGGAGGTACCCCAAAAGCTTTATTCGGCGGCTATTGTTTTCGAAACAGAGAACGAAAAGTATGATACCCTGATGCCCAACCCTACTTTAATTGATTTAATTAACAAGCTGCATGCTGTATTAGGAACCAACTTTAAAGTAGAAGAAAAGTTCCGAAACCCGCTCTCCTTCGATGTTATACAGTATTGCGCCCTATCGCCCGAGGACCAATACAGGCTTTTAGTAGCCCCCTCTGAGATTGGCAGACAATGGTTTATTATTGAACATCTGCAAAAATTGATACCTTCCATTGAGCAAACAGAAAAGGTGAAGGCCAAAGTGCAGATGAACGGACATTTCAGAAAAGAAATTCCTCCAAAATTTTGAATCATTTTGACAAAGAAAAACGTTAAATTTGTAATGGTACATTTTGATATCATGAGCAGCTAATGGAAAAAGTAATCCCTTCAATTCTTGTATTCTTAAGCTCGATAGTAAAGTTTGCTATGGGCTCATTGGCGGCTATAGCCGCTAACCTTGGTTTAGGCGGCTCGCTGGCCAACATAATTGGGGGTATTATAGGTATTGTATTATTTACATACCTGGGCAGCTACATGCAGGAGTTTCTTGTGCGCAAATTTCCTAACCGTTTTGGCCGCAGGTTTACATCCTCTAACCGTTTTTTGGTTAAGGTAAAACAGAAATTTGGTTTAGGTGGTATTGCTGCCTTAACCCCTATCGTGCTCTCTATACCTGTGGGTGTGCTGTTTGCGCTTGCCCTTACACACGATAAAAAGAAGATACTTGTATCTATGCTGGCCTCTATGTTCTTTTGGGCCACAGTATTATTCTTACCCTACTTCCTTTTCAACATCAATATAGTTGAAATGCTGAAGAACCTGTTTGAAAGGTAAGACCATCCCTTTTGTTATCCTGAGCAAGGCTCTGCGCAGCGAAGGATCTTGTATTTATTCCACATCATCATCCATCGCCTCCTTATAGCGCTCATACCTGCTCTTGCGTTCGCTTAGCGGTACAAAACCATTAACATAAGCACAGGTGGCATCTATGTGCGGCAACTCCATTTTATCGTATACCGGAAAAGAATCTACCACCACGGGCAGCTGTGCCAGCCCGTGCAATTTTCTCTTTACAAACCCCGACAAAAACAAATTCTGAAACTGGTCGGTGGCCAGGGCTATTTTCTTAAAGCCCAGTTTTTGCGCCAGCTTATAGCCATAGTATACGTTCTCATTGCTATGCTCTGCTTTTACCTCTGCAAAGGTATGGTCGGCAGGTATGCCCATGCTATCAGCCAGCGTCTTCATAATAGTGGCCTCTACCCAGCAAGAATGCACGGCACCGCCCGAGAAGATAATGTTTTTAGCAATGCCTTTATCGTATAGCGATTTAGCCCATAGCATACGCACCTTCAGCAGTATGTTTTGCTTGCCTGTATCATACGGCAGGCCGGGCACTATAATTACATCGTAGGGCGCATCGGCTACATACCGGTTGTAGGTATTTATAGTTATGCGTTTTACATTCCACTGCAGGGTATACATCACAGCCCCTATAAGCACCGCAATAATTAAAAGCCATTTAATGTATTTCATACGCGGGTGGAAAGTAATACAGAAAAGCATAACACCGGAATGTCAGTAGATTCTTAATATTACAGATACCTTCACATGATGCAACCAAACCCCAAAACAAGCACTGCGCAAAATATAGCGCGCATTATACTCGGCAGCCTGATGATACTAGCCGCCATTGGCCACTTCTCGTTTAAGCGCGCCGAGTTTCAGGCGCAGGTGCCCGATTGGATACCTTTCTTCAGTAAAGATTTTGTGGTGATAACCTCCGGGGTGGTAGAGTTGCTGTTTGGCCTATCCATGGTGTTTTTATCCCGCTACAAAGTATATGTTGGCCTGGTGCTGGCCATCTTTTATGTATTGATAATACCCGGCAACATACACCAGTACGTAGACCGCATAGATGCCTTTACGCTAAACACCGATACCGCCCGGTTAATCCGTTTGTTCTTTCAGCCTGTTCTTGTACTATGGGCGCTGTGGAGTACGGGGGCGTTGAGGGCATTGATTGATTTGGGGAAGAAGAAACAGAGCTAAACACTCCGGTTTATTAGTTGTTCCGAGTTGTTCCACCCAAAGCGGCGGAAACACTCGGAACAGCGGGGGGAAACCACATTTTCCTATACACAACAAAGAACTTGAAGAAGTGCAACTACCAACACAAAGCGGCAAAGGGGTAAGAAGTTAATGTATTAATACATAGCAGTGTAAATACGGAAAGAGTAATAAATGCAAATCATCCCAAACCAATCCAATTTAATTCGGGCAAGATTTTTATAAAGATGTATATCATATTAGCCTTTCATAAATTTTTGACAAAAACTATTGCTTCCTTTTTCTTATATAAAAAATAATAATAAAAGAGATAATAGCTAGTATCAAAAAAAAAGCGATTAAATTCGCATAGTCTATATCCCATGTTATTTTACTCATAAATGTTTATTGTACTTACTCAATTATTTCAATTATAATATAATTATCAACTATTCCCAATCTTAATATATTTTCAAATTTTTCTTTAAAATATAGGGTTTTTTTTTAAATGAGTTAATTCATTTAAGAACGTGCTACATGTTTCTTTATCAACACACAATGTGTGATTAGACTCGCCTACGATTTCTGTCAAATCATGAAAATACGGTAGTTCATTAAATGAATTTTTATTATCATTACTTTTTGAGCAAAGAAATTGAAATACATCATTAGACAAATGAAATACTGGCTTCAAAAACCAATATTCTTTCCAATGAGATAAATAATGAAAATAATATTGTAAGAAGGACTCTTTGTATGGAACCTCTGATCCTGATATAAGGCAATTTTGAATATGTAGTAACAATTTTACTGTATTTTCGGTATCAATGAGATAATCCTCGTAATAAAGAAAATTGCTCTGCAGAAAGGCAAAATCAATTTGCGCATTTGAAA
Source organism: Chitinophagales bacterium (assembly GCA_035298845.1). Classification (GTDB taxonomy): domain Bacteria; phylum Bacteroidota; class Bacteroidia; order Chitinophagales; family LD1; genus Bog-950. The sequence goes on along the minus strand of DATGXP010000336.1, from coordinate 6,639 downwards.
TTGAATTCAGCAATTGATCACATACCTCTAATAGTGCTTTTTTGTTTTTGTTCTCATATACAGCCTCCCTGAAATTTCTATACTTACTAAAAGAGTTAGCATCAATTACATAGCAAAATATATTTGTGTACATGTTTCTATTTTTTATTAGTATCTTCCTTTTAGCCAGCCTCACCCCGCTGTTCCGAGTGTTCCCAAGGCCCTGCGCGGGACAATCGGAACCTGCCAATAATATGGAGTATTAAAGCCTACCAGCTTTTGCCATACAGTTTATACGCCTCACGCTCCAGATTTTCGCGGTGATGGGGGTGTGCAATGCTTATCATGGCTTTGGCCCGTTGGGCAATATTTAAGCCATACAAATCAACCGCGCCATACTCTGTAACTACATGATGAACATGGGCGCGGGTGGTAACTACACCGGCACCGGTTTTAAGCACAGGTACAATTTTAGTAATGCCCTTTGCAGTGGATGAAGCCAGGCCAAGAATTGGTTTGCCGCCCTCGCTAAGTGCAGCGCCCCGCATAAAATCCATTTGCCCCCCTACCCCACTAAAAATTGTGGTGCCAATAGAATCGGCGCAAACCTGACCGGTTAAATCAATTTCGATGGCGCTGTTAATAGCTGTCACCTTTTTATTTTTACGTATAACAGAAGTATCGTTTACATAAGCCACATCCAGCATGGCTATTTCGGGGTTGTCATTAATAAAATCATAAAGTGCCCGGGTGCCCATAGCAAATGATGAAACTATTTTACCCGGATGCTTTGTTTTTAGTTTGCCATTAATAACGCCGCTTTTTACCAGCGGAAGAATACCATCAGAAAACATTTCGGTATGCACGCCTAAATTTTTGTGGCTATTGAGAAACTGCAACACCGCATTTGGTATTCCGCCAATGCCCATCTGCAGGGTTGCGCCATCCTCTACCAGGGCTGCCACATTTTTGCCAATGGCAATATCTATATCACTTGTCTGCAGGGCCGGGCATTCAAAAATGGGATCTTCGGCATATACAGCCGCGGTAATACGGGACTGATGAACAAAACTATCGCCCAGCGACCGGGGCATGTTAGGATTAACCATGGCAATAATGCGGGTAGCCATTTCGCAGGCTGCTTTGGCTATATCTACCGATATACCCAGCGAGCAAAACCCGTGTGCATCCGGCGGGCTTACCTGTACTACAGCCGTATCAATCCGGAATTTTCCACTACGCATGTAGATGGGTATTTCGCTCAAAAACATAGGGATGTACTGCACATTCACCTGGTTAACGTACGGCCTTACATTTTTGCCAATAAAGAAAGCATTTACCCTAAATGCTTTGGCATATGCAGGGTTGGCATAAGGGGCCTCTCCTTCGGTGTGCAGATGCGTAATTTCAACTTCTGCCAGTTCTTTATGCCGCTGGGCCAGCGCGGTAACAAGCCGCTGCGGCGTGGCGCAACCACCATGTATAAATACCCGCTCGCCACTTTTAATTACGGAAACGGCCTCTTCTGCTGAAATATAATTCATGGTTCTTTATAGCGCTAAGGTAGAATTATATTACCATACCAGCGCTAGCCAGGGGGTTAGCAATACCGGGTTTAATAAGTAAGCTAACCACTACTAAACAAAACATAACGAGATTAAAACGCATGTCATCCATACTTTACATACCTGCATACACTTCTCCCAGCGATTTAACCGGCATATAAGGCATTACCAGTTTACCATAATAATCGCTTTCTTCTATCAGCGGAAAACCGGAGTGTATAAAAGCTCGAAAACCAATACCCATGTAATCGTGCAGCTTTTGCTGTATCTGTTCACCGCTACCCACCAACGCGCTGCCGCAACCGGAGAATACCTTGCCCACACTTGACCATACCAGTGGCTCTATGTAACCTTCGCTATCGGCTCCCTTTCGCAATTCATCCTGTCGGAATACCCCATACGATGCTGCATCCTGGTGTTTGGCCCGTATATTTAAACCCACTGCGTCATCCAGCTTGCTTACCAGTTTTTTGGCATAGGCTTTTGCCTCTTGTTCTGTGGGGCGCACTATTACATGTATACGCAGTCCAAAATCAATTACACGTCCGTGCCTGGCCGCCATTTCCGATACCTCCACAATGGTATCGCGCATCATCTCAATTTTTTCAGGCCACATTAAATAAACATCGGCATACTTAGCTGCTATCTCTTTTGCCTCAGGCGATATACCACCAAAGTACACCAGCGGGCGCTTATTGCACTTACATTTAACAGGTTTGGCATCCAGGTGCATATTGTAATACTTACCTTCAAAATCGATAGCCTCTCTCTCCCACCCTTGTTTTAAAATATCCAGTATTTCACCGGTTCGTTCATAGCGCTCTATAGCCGGAGTTTTCTGCCCCGGAAAATCAGAAGATATAGCATTGATAATAAAGCGCCCTTTCGACACATCATCCAGCGTTACCAATTGCTTAGCCAGTGTAGTAGGATAAACCTCGCCCATTCGCACCGCTACTATTGGCTTAATAGTTTGGGTATGGCTTTGCGCAGCCAGCGCAAAAGCCAGAGGCTCAAGCCCGGTATCATACGCTGTTGGCAGCAGGGCATTTTTAAACCCATTTCGCTCGGCGACTTGTAATATATTCAGGCAATGGCTAAAGGTACTTGCCCGTGTAGGGTCGCGTTCACCTAAATAAGCCGTGTCGCCATCGGTCATATCTACAAACCACGATATTTCAGCAATATCCTCTTTCGTTTTAATATTCATAAGCTGCAAAAAACCAGTTAGTTAGAAAGCTAAAATACTTGAATTAACTAATCTACCAAATTGATAGACTAAATAGATTTACAAACAAGAACATCATAGTTTACGGGTGTAGGCAAGCTTCTGAAAATTTTTTTCGCCAGGAATTTGTAAGGGCTCAGCAATCTGTTTGTTGACTGGGGCGTTTGTGGTATAAACCAACCGATGGTGTGCAATATTTCCCCACTAAACCCACACTAACCCAATAAGCAGGAAATGGCACTATTTATTCTTACAATGATCTAAACAACGCAGCCATGAAAAAACATAAAAGTAAAAAGCCCGCTGTAGAAAGAACTCATACCGGCAAGGGAACATTGGTAGAGAAGAATCCGATGGTGGGGCAAAAGGAGCGCAGCCACCAGCTTAACAATCTTGGAAAACATGGCGAACCTCTGGGAGAGCGGGTAACGCATATACAAGAGCCAAAAAATATTTAATACCTCTTTCTTCAGCCATAATACCCCGACAGGTACTATAACATTACCTGGCGGGTTATTGTAGTTTTAGCTGTTTTTAGCTGCAAAAGATAGATTCCTTTAGGCAATAAGGGCAAAAAGTACTCTTCCTGATAAGAACCACTGGCGCGCATTCCTCCATTAATCTCCATTATTTTCGAGCCTTGTAAGTCGGTAAGAGTAATATCGGTTGACCCTGCCTTTTTCAGTTCATAGAAAAACATAAGCTTTTGCCCACGCACGGGGTTAACCACTTTAAGAAAAGCATCCTGCGTGGTGGCTTTTATTGTGGAAGGCCCTACGGCAGTAAACCTGCCGGCCATCCCAGCATGAATAGTGCAGATATAATCGTATACCCCCGGAAGTTGTACTACATACGTAAAAGTAGGGGTTACTGACTCGATAGGAGCATCAAAGGTAGCGGCGCTGTCCGGAATATCGCCTGATGTAACTGTATGCGGATGTACATTTCCTATATCGCGCGACCACTGAATGGTGTCTCCCACGCTAACGGTAAGATTAGCGGGATTAAACTGGTCATCTTCTACCTCAATTACATGAATAATGGCTTTGGCTTGTACTACGGTAAGCAACAAAAGGCAGAGGAAAAAATTTTTCATAGTCTGGTTTTATAGTTTAAGCCAGTTCACGCTTACAGGTGGCGTATAAAAAACTCATCACAAAAGATCCCCCAATTAATATTACAGGCAACAAAAACAGAACTAACAACAACTTGAGGAGAAACTTCATGGCATTCAAAAATTTTAAGGGTAAACCGAACTGGTGGGGCGAAAACCGCCCTTACCCTGTTACTATTCTAATGTTGTGCCAAATTGAAAAAGGAACGAAAATATTTAATACATCACGCGCAACGCGGGTTTAGGTCCCACTGCACATACATAAAGTTTTCATCGGCCAAACCGAGGGAGAGGGCCGCCTGCAGCCAGGCTTTCTGTGCCGGCGTTACAAAATCTTTGTTGTTGCGCTTAACCAATACAAAAATAAGCTGCCCGTTCATCCAGGCCAGCAAATCCCAGCAACCTTCGTAGCTGTTATTGTTTGCCCTTGCCACGGCGGCCAACACTTTAGCCACTTGAGGCTCATCTATTGGCAAATGCTCTTGCTTAAGGTAGCTCTCATCTTTCCATTGGGCAATACTCAGCGGCTCTCTGTTCCTTCTGCCTTTGGTAATAAGCCACCGCACCTGCCAGCCGCTGTTAGCAAGGTGAGTCATGACTGCTACCTCGGCAAACATAGGTTCGTCGTTGACTTTTAATATAGGCCTGCCGCCAAAAGTATCTTTAACCGGGGCACCCATCCAGGGCTGAAATTGCACAATGCACTTAGGCACCTCCACAATGCCGTGGGGCAAACTGAAGTTCTCAGAGTAAGCTGGGTTTAGAAAGAAGGGGAGCATTCGGGCCGCAATTATAACTCCTAAAAGCCTAAAGTAGGATCCATGCCCAACTGTTTGTAAATAAATGCCCACACCAAGGCATCTTCCTCCACATAGGCATCAAAGGTTATACTACCGGTATGTCCCGCATCTTCCTGAAAATGCAGTATATGGGGTTTTGTTCCAGCTGATTTTTCCTGCAACGCAGCCAAAAACTTATACGAATGAAATGGCGGCACACGCTCATCGTTGGCAGCTGTTCTAATAAATGTTGCTGGATAACTGGTGCCTTGTTTCAAATTCTGATAGGGCGAATAGCTATTTAGGTTGAGGAATTGAACCGAATCCTTCACCGTACCGTATTCGTCCTCCAAAAATCTTCCGCCAGTGAATAAATGATAGCGAAGCATATCATATGCTCCCATTTCGCCTACGGCAGCTATAAACAAAGTAGGATTTTGCGTAAGCATAGCACCTACCAGCAATCCACCATTAGACCCGCCCTTGATAACAAGCTTGCCCTGTGAGGTATAGTTGTTTTTAGTCAGATACTCGGCAGCAGCAGCAAAATCGTCGAAACTGTTTTGCTTTTGTAGTCCCTTACCTGCGTCGTGCCAGTTTTTACCAAACTCACCACCGCCCCTTATTAATGGCGCAGCAAATATGCCTCCGCTTTCAAAAAAAATGATGTTACCATAATCATAAAATGGATTAACCGAAATACCAAAGCCGCCGTATCCGTACAAAAGCACCGGGTTATTATTTTTTACTTTCAATCCCTTTTTGTAAGTAAGGTACATCGGTATTTCCGTACCATCCTTTCCTCTGTAGTTTACTATTTCTGTTGTATACCGGTCCGCATCATAATACACTTTTGTAGAGTGTAATACATCCGCCTTGTTGCTTTGCAAATTGAGTTTCATTACTACCATAGGATAGTAAAAAGAGTTTTGATAAAACAGAACCACACTATCATCAGGACTGCCGCTGAAACCGGAAACTGTAGTTCCCAGGTCAAAATTCATGGTGCTGATAGCAACTCCCGCATAATCAAATGCCACAGCTTTAAATACACCTTTATCGAAATAAAGGCAAAACAATTTGTGGTCGATATGATAAACGCTTTTTAATGTTTCGGTATACTGAGGAATTAGTGGTTCAGCCCAGTTTATAGAATCTTTATGAAACGAAATCACTTTGTAATTAGGAGCCCCTAAATTTGTCATTACTACAAACCGGTCATTAATACAATCTATTACGTTATAAGCCACCTCATCCTTTCGTGGAGTAGCTATCAATAAATTATCCTCACTATATATGCCGCCGCTCATATCTTTATATGAAACCACATTGCACCATTTGCCGCTTATTTGTACTACACTGTAAATAATCAGGTAACGCCCGTTAGAGGTAAGTTCGAAATGCATAGGAGAATTGGCCGCATCCGAAACAGTATAAATCACATTATCTTCAGATTGCGGACTACCTAATTTATGGTAGCATAATTTTTGTCCCTTGTTAGAAGCCACCTGCTTTTCCTCTTCCGAAAGGTCATTAAACCTGGAATAGAAAAACCCATTATCAAACCATACCAGGTTACTAAACTTTGCCCATTGTATAATGTCAGGCAAATCTTTCCTTTGGTGTAAATCCCTTACCCTTATCTCCCGCCAGTCGCTACCTCCTTTAGATAATGAAACTACGAGATAGCGGCCGTCGTTGGATACAGTAAAGCCTTGAATAATGTAATTAGTCTTTTTAAAGTCGTGGTTCGGATTATACGCTATGCTGTCCTCGTCATCAAGATGGCTTTTGTAATACAATACAGGCGTTCCATTCTCAGTGTTGGTTCTATAATGAAAATAATACCTCCCCTCTTTAAACAGCCTGTCACCATGTACTCTTCCATATCTGTATAACTGCGTGTAAAGACTTATATATTTCATTCCGAACTTTGCACGAGCCGACCTTGTTATTTTTCGCTGCTCCTTCAAC
>DATGXP010000335.1:0-5172 GCA_035298845.1 Chitinophagales bacterium | reverse complement strand
CCACTACTGGGCATCGGCGGGCAAAAGCCTTACGGCTGCGCTGGTGGGCGTGGCCGCTCAGGAGAACCTGTTAAGTCTGGAAGACAGTGCCTCGCGCTACCTGGGCAGCGGCTGGAGCTCGGCCCCGGCCAATAAAGAAAGTCTGGTAAAAATAAAGCATCTGCTAAGCATGACAAGCGGGTTTAGAGACGACCCACCGGCACCCTGCGATGCTGAAGATACTGCTGCTACCTGCCTGCAATATATAGCCGATGCCGGTACTTACTGGACCTACCAGACCGGGGCCTATAAAAAGCTGCACAAGATTATGAGTATAGCCAGCAACAGCAACTATAATGTGTTTACCAATAACCGGATAGGCACTCACATAGGTATGAGCGGCCTATGGGTTAACGGGGTGTTTTATAGCGTACCCCGTGGTATGTCGCGTTTTGGCTTAATGATTTTAAATAAAGGTACCTGGGCAAACGACACCATCCTAAAAGACCCGGCGTATTACAATGCTATGGTAAACACCTCGCAAAACCTGAATGAAGCTTATGGCTACCTGTGGTGGTTAAATGGCAAAAGTTCGGTAATGGCGCCCGGCCTGCAAACTGTGTTTCAGCGCGAGTTATTTGCCAATGCACCCGACGATATGTTTATGGCATTGGGTAAAAACGACCAAAAGATATACGTAGTGCCCAGCCGCAATATGGTAGTGGTGCGTGTAGGCGATGCAGCCTATACTTCGCAGGCAGCATTCTCCGATTTTGATAACGAACTGTGGGGCCTGCTGGATAGCATGAGTTGCGATGCTACAGGTATAGGCTCTATGAATAATAATTCGGATGAGTTTGCTTTATACCCTAATCCCGCCACCGATAAAGTTACCGTGCAATGGCACGCCAATACTTTTGACATACAGCTATACGACTGTGTAGGCCAAAAGGTATTAAGCTCCAAAGCAAACACGAACAACGTGCAGGTTGACTGTAGCCAACTAAAAGCCGGCATTTACTACCTACAGCTTAACAGCGGCACAGCCACCAAAACGGAAAAGCTGATTATTAAGTAAAGCGCGTTACTATTTTTCGTCTTCTACGCTGCCTTTTTTCCAGTAGCGGCGTTCTTCTTTTGGCTTGCCTTTGTAGCTAAGCGGAAAACTGCGCGATATGGTAAAGCCCAGGCGGAAAGCGCCCTGTGCCCAGTTAGCTGTATTGTATGGCAGAAAATCATTCTCCAGCATTCCGCGGCTATTGGTAAAGTTGATGTGAAACACGTGCCCCCCGGTTTCTGCCTCAAAGCCTATGTGCAGGCTGGGATAGTACGGCGAATTCTTGATGCCACGCACCATAGGGAAATACTCACGGCCGCCCACACCCGGTTTAATAATAGGTAAGAAATACTCGAAGATAATACCATAGCGCTTGGCAAACTTGGTGCGTGCCGAAAGGCCCAGGAAAAAGATGCCGTTCTTGTCATTGAAAGGCACATTGTTGCGCCATACAAATGTGGGCGATAGCTGGATAGAAAGCCAGTCAGTAGCCTTTACAGCCATTAAGGCCTGTAAGGTGTACGACAAACGGTGCGCAAAACCTTTATAACCCTTAGGGAAATAATTGATGGCTGCTACATCTTTAGACGAACGCATGCTGCTGATGGCAGTGTTGCCAAAAAGCGTTATGGTCATAGGGTATTTAAAATCCTTGGTTTGTTTTAAAACACGATACTTAATGTTCGCGTTCCATAGTTCGCGCAGTGGGCCGGCGCCTTTCATGCGGCCTATACCTAGTGTAAGGTCATCGGTAGCACCATATTCGAAAATGATACCGATATCAGCCGCTTGGTCGAAACCAAATAGGGAGTGGATATGGTCGTTATTGCTGGCGGCCATATCGCCAAAGCGGTGGCTGATTCTAAAATCCAGCTGGTTCTTTTTTACCGTTTCAACCGAGTGTCCGTTTATTACCCGGGTAGTTTTAAAAGTAAATCCAACATATTCTTTTTTGGGCTTTGCATCTTTGGTCAGTTCATCTAACAAATCAACCTGAGAGTTGGCGTAAAAAGCAAGCAAAAGCAACAGCGAGGTAAAGCTGAATTTCATAAGCGCGTATTTATATAGTCAAAAATAAAATTTGGTATCAAAGCTTAGGCAATAGAAAAGCCGGCAATAGAAAATAATTGCCGGCTTCTTTAATAATTAGTTATTGAGCATTTTACTTACTTCTGAAATTTCTCTAGCGCAAAATCCACATCTACCTTTATTACTTCTGCTATATTCATCAGCACCGCCTTAGGTATTTTAATCTTGTGGTCTTCCAGCTTTACATTAAAGGTAGAGGTAGCCCTTACAGGCTGTCCATCTTTAATATGCAACTTGCCTTTGATTTCGCGCTCCTGTTTTACGCCGTGCATTTCCAGGGTGCCTTTAAGTGTAACTTCATACACTCCGTCTTTGGTAAAATCTATGTTCTCCTGTATTACCATTTTAAGTATGGCATTAGGGTACTTATCGCTCTCCAGGTAGTTTTCGTTAAAGTGTTCGCGCATTAGTTTGTCCTTAAAAACAAACGATGTGATTATCACTTTAGCGCTCACGCTTTTATCAAGCGTGTTTACTATCATAGTAGCATCATTGGCGTTGGCTTCTATATCTTCCAACGGACTAGCTGAAAAAAAATGGGCCTTACCTTTCTGATTGCAGGCATATACACCGGCGTATTTGTCGGTTTGTGCAACAAGTTGCAGCGAAAAAACAAGCAGCAGAAACAACGAAGCGGTTTTCATAAAAGTGGATTTTACAATACAGGCCTATTCGGGATATCCGTTCTCGGCCCAGCATTGTATATACGTAATCAAACTGTCTGCCAGTTTATCGGCGCCCTGGGGCATAGGCAGGCAACCACCTTCCTGCTTTATGGCACAAAGACTTGGTTTGCTTTCGAATGCTGCTTTAGAGTTAGTGTAATTATCCAGTATAACTCCTGAGTTATAAAAAACAGCATCGTGGCAGGCTACAGTAGCACAATTTACGTCTAAAATGGCCTTAATGCGCAAATTATAGGTGTTTGCAACGCTGTCTACACTAGTGCAGGTAGTATTTGCCGGCGGTGGGGTTTTATCCTTAGTGCACGAATAAGCAAAAAACATGCACCCCAAAACAACGGATACCCAGGCAAATTTTCTCATTTACTGTTTAACAATTTTTTGTGTTACAGATGCATCGCCTACATTAAGTTTCATTAGGTAGATACCTGATGGCAGGGCGCTAACATCAAACGGACGGTTGAAATCGCCATTGGTTACTTTCTCGTTCATCAATTCCTGCACCTCTTTGCCATCCAGCGAATAAAGCTGAGCAGATACTTTTGACGTTTCGTTCAGGTTAAACGACATGCTGAACTGGTTGTTGATTGGATTTGGAAATACATTCAGACCTGAAAGTTTAGTAGAGATATCGGCGATACCTACCCCAGCAGAGTTGATGGTAACTGAGCCTGAATAGATAACATCACCGGTAGCTTCATCATCATTATCGGCAGTGTTATAAGCGTAATAAAGAGTAACAGCTCCACCGGCTGCAGGGGCGGTCCATTTATACACCCAGTTTTTAGTACTGTTAGCGTTTTTATGGCCTACGTATTGAAAACCACCAGCAGTGGTTACCTGCGTGGTAGTAGTATTGGTAGCGGTAAAAGAACCTGCCTGTGCATTGGCTGCAGTAAGCGATGACATCTGGAAACCATAACGGCCGGTAGAAGCATTAATGCCAAAACCTATATTATAAGCAGTGCCTGGGGTATATTCAAAACTGCTGGTAAGTGCTGTAGTTGGGTTACCTGTGCCTATATTAAGTGTAAGCCCACCGTTTGGCACTGCCTGTGATGGTGAAGGATGGCAACCATTTTGTGCACATGTTTTACCGGTTAAAGGGTCGCCGGCGCTGCCAGCGGGCGGTTTAGGAATTTCAGAATTTACAGGCTTGATATTAAGCACGGCAAAAAGAGCAATAAGAAATAAGCTAAAGAGTAAATAATTTTTCTTCATAGTTTGTTTTGTATAGAGTCAAAGTAAATAAAAAACAATTGTAGCTACAACCTTTTTAAATAAAAGAGCGCAAATTTACAACGGTTAGGGTTTCAGCACCTGCTCTGTTGATTTTTTAGACAACACCCGCGGAATGATTTTTTCGATGTTTCCTTTCTCATCTATTACAAAGGTGGACCGCTGTATGCCCATATACTCGCGCCCGTATAGTTTTTTCAAAGTCCAGATACCGTAGGCATTTATAATCTTCATATCCTCATCGGCCAGCAGGGTATAGGGCAGCTTATACTTTGCCTCAAATTTTTTGTGCGACTCTACTCCTTGCGGGCTTACGCCTATTACCTCATAGCCTTTACTTTTAAGTAGGGCATAGTTATCTTTAAAGTTGCATGCCTCTACAGTGCATACCGGTGTGTCATCTTCTGGGTAAAAGAACAAGACTACTTTTTTACCTCTAAAATCTTTAAGTGCTACAGCTTTGCCATTCTGGTCTTTGGCTTTAAAATCGGGTGCTTTATCACCGGTTGTTAAGGTTATCATATTTTGGGCTTTAAGCGCGCAAGTAAAAGAATGAGGTTCTAAAAACAAAGCCGCGCCGGAATCCCGAAGCGGCCTTGCTCTGTTTTATAAAGGCACTAGTGCGCCACTATTATCTTTTGGTTCTGGCGGTCGCTGCCTTTCTCCAGCATCAACGCATACACACCACTGGCAAGATGGCTCAGGTCCAGGTCAACCGTATGCACGCCCGACATATACATTTGGTTATCGGCTATGGTGCATACTACCTGCCCGTTCAGGTTGTATAGTTTCAGGTTTATGCGGCCCGCACTATTAAGCGAAAAACCGGCTTTAACACTATTGGCAGACGGATTAGGATACACCGGGTACAGCCTGTTATTTACCGGGTAAAAGCCGGCCTCGTCTATACCGGTTGGCTCTTCCATATCTATATTCTCATCGCCAGGCTGATAGCTTACCCATTGCAAAGGCAACCAATACATTTCTTCGCTGGTGTTTTCGCCCCATCCAATTTCCTGTGGAGGGTCGTTAGGGTTATTAATGTTGTTGGTAGTATTGTCGTATCCGGCAAAAGCATGCACTACACTGCCTTGTGGCAGGTGTATCATGTGTTTAAAGTCGTAA
>DATGXP010000334.1:0-3017 GCA_035298845.1 Chitinophagales bacterium | reverse complement strand
TACCAGCCGCGCCTGAGCGCCGATGGCAAGCATGTAGCCTGGGCCAGTAATGATATGGGCCGCTACAAAGTGCACCTAATGAATACCGAAAACGGTAAGAAGAAAGTGCTTTTCCGGGGTGGATGGAGGACGAATACGCAGTTTACCGATGAGAGCCTGCCGCTATTGGCCTGGGACCCATCGGGCAAAAGGCTGGCGTATATCAACGAGCGGCGCTCGAATATTTTTATGCGCTTTTATGATGTAGAGAAAAAGAAAGTAGAGAAGAACCCTATCCGCAAATTTCAGAAGGTGGTGAGCTTTAACTTTGTAGATAGCAAGCAACTGGTGATGAGCGCCATACAAAACGGACAAACGGATGTGTACCTGTATAACATTGCCAGCACTACTACCCGCAAGCTTACCGATGATTTTTATGATGATTTGTACCCGGCGTATGTAACGGCCAATGGCATTAAGGGGATAATGTTTGCCAGCAACCGCACCGGCGATACGGTAGAGCCGCACCGGTACGAATCGCAGGTGATGGACAAGCATATGGACCTCTTCTTCTACGACCTGGATGTCAACCGCAATATACTCTACCGTATTACCAATACGCCGTATGCCAACGAGAGCTACCCGCAAAATTTTAATGACAGCCTGTTCTGCTTTTTGAGCGATGACAACGGAGTGCGCAACCGCCACGTAGGTAAGTTTGAAAGTGTATTTGACCACAACCAGAAAACAATTTATTACACCTACAACGAAACCGGCGATTGGGATTCGGTGCAGGTACATGAAAGCGTGCCGGGAATATCCGTATTAGATACTACCATGGAGACATTGAAAGACTCCACTTTTCAGAAAGTGTATAAAGTAGGCGGGGTTACAACCTCATACACCAACTACACCTACAACATACGCGAGCAAAGCATTGTGCCGCAAAAAGGCCTGGCGCTGGATATGTTCCGTATGAACGGCAAGGTACAGCTGCGTAAATATGATATTACCACTACAGCTTCTGAAGGGCGGGCGCCGGTGATGGATTATATGCTTAATCTGCAAAATAAAGCACAGGAACCCGGCGCTGCTACACCGGGCAACACCTCCGGCACCGATAAAAAGAAGAACCCTGCCGAGAAAAGCATACTGGAAATATACGACTCAATACGGGCTACACGCGGCAAAAGGCCTTTCGATTTTCAAAGTGAGTTTGACTATGGTATAAAGTTATTTGATTGGGATTCGGCATCGAGTTCACGGTTAAATACAATAGAGAATGGCTATGTGTTCCGGTTTAGCAAGGTGCGACCTTACTTTGTGCGATTTAATGTAGATAAGGTAATAAGCACACTGGATAACGGCCCAATCATTACCATGTACCAGCCCTTTACCGGCCAATACTTTACTACTCCCCTGCCTATATTCGGTTTAAAGTTTGGTATAACCGACCTGCTTGAGAATTACAAAATATATGGCGGTGTGCGCATACCTTTTCAGGATGGGTTGAAGAACATGGAGTATTTTATAACCTATGAGAACCTGAAAAAGCGCTTAGATAAAAAGCTGACCTTTTACCGCGGAAGCCGCAGTGGCAGCAATGCGCTGATGGATAATTTTTTGAGCGCCAACCTACCGCCGCAATCTACCTTTAGCATTAAAACAAATTACCTGGAACTTGATTTGAATTATGCCTTTGATGTATTGAGCCGTGTATTGTTCCGCTTTGGGTTTAGAAATGACAACATACTGGTAAAGGCAACGGATGATGCCACGCTGAAGTTTCCTAAAATTTCTAATAACTGGCTTTCGTTCCGCACTGAGTATGTGTTTGATAACTGTATAGAAGTAGCCACCAACATACGCTACGGCACACGGTTTAAAGTATTTGCCGAAGTGCAGAAGGCTTTCCCTACCAAAAACAAAACATTCAGCAACGATTTCGATTTGCCGGTGCCGCAGTTTAACAAGACTGTGCTTTCGCTGTTTGGGTTTGACCTGCGCCATTACCTGAAAGTATACAAGCAGATAATTTGGGCTAACCGTATATCGGCCGGGGTATCTTTCGGCACTGCCAAAATGATGTATTACGCCGGTGGATTAGATAACTGGCTAACACCACCAAGCTTTCAGAAATTTGACCTGACCACACCGGTAAACTATAACAACGGTTATGCTTTCCAAACCCTGGCAACGCCTATCCGCGGCTTTAAGCAAGGCGCGCGCAATGGCGATAAGTTTGTAGTGCTAAACAGCGAGTTACGGGTGCCTATTTTTGCAGCGCTTATCAACGGACCTATAAAATCTGAGTTTATACGTAATTTTCAGATACTGGCTTTCTTCGATGCAGGTACAGCCTGGGAAGGTGCTACGCCATGGAGCGGCAGCAACCCATTGTTCAGCGAGGTATATACCAATCCTGAAAACAATCCACAGGTGATTGTAAAACTACAGCGCTATAAAAACCCGGTAATATTCGGTTTCGGCCCCGGCGTAAGAACTTCTTTTCTGAGTTACTTCCTCCGCTTTGATACTGCGTGGGGATACGATACCGGTCAGGTATCTAAAAAGCCGGCCTTCTACTTCTCGTTTGGTACCGATTTTTAAAGATAATAAACGGCGGGTTAAAACGTAATACTAAACGTGGCTATGTTAGTTTGATTAAAACTGTAGCTATACCTATCGAGATTGGTGTCGAAAATAACCGGGCTGAAACCAAGTGCCGGCCCCATCTCGTGTGCCTGCCGGCGGTATTTGGCACCCTTGCCTAATAGTATGGGCCCAATAATAGAGCAGGGAATACCTGCAATGGTTAACAGTGTGCCGGCAATAGCCCTTTCTACATTGGTGTTTCCTGTCCGGTTCATAGAGGCCCTCATTTCGGTGGCTGTGAGTGTAATACCGCTGGCTAAAAACACCACGCCTACACCAGTAATAACAGCACCAGCCACGGTTCGCCTGGCGGCCATTTTGTGCAGTTGCTCGTAATTGTGATAGCGTCGGTGGTTATCGCGTGTATCCCTGTTATCGCGCAC
>DATGXP010000333.1:0-1550 GCA_035298845.1 Chitinophagales bacterium | reverse complement strand
TCGATGCGTCTTTTATTTTTTTAAGGCTTTGTTTCACTTTTTCGTTGTCGCGTTTGGCCCGTAACCGCGCCAGTTTATCCGATTGTATTTTGCGGATAGAGTCATCTATACGCAAAAGTCCCGTAGGGGCAGCTTCTTTTTCAGTAAATTGATTGACACCTACAATTATCTTCTCTTTCGATTCTACAGCATTTTGGTAGTTGTAAGATGCGCGTGCAATTTCATTTTGCATAAAACCCTGCTCTATGGCCGATACACTTCCGCCCATTTCATCTATACGCTGAATATATTTCCAGGCTTCCGCCTCTATCTGGTCGGTTAATGTTTCAATAAAGTACGAGCCTGCCAGTGGGTCTACGGTTTCGGTAACTCCGCTTTCGTAGCCAATGATCTGCTGCGTTCGCAAAGCCACTTTAGCTGCTTCTTCTGTTGGCAGCGAAAGAGCTTCATCGTAACCATTGGTGTGCAGCGATTGAGTGCCGCCTAATACAGCAGCTAAAGCTTGTAGTGTAACACGCGATATATTATTTTTTGGCTGCTGGGCTGTAAGTGTGCTGCCCCCTGTTTGTGTGTGAAAGCGCAACATCTGCGCACGTGCATCGGTAGCGCCCAGCTCTTTCGTCATCTTTGCCCACATACGGCGCGCCGCACGAAACTTAGCCACTTCCTCAAAAAAATTATTGTGGGCATTGAAGAAGAAAGAAAGGCGCTGACCAAACTGGTTAATGTCTAATCCTTTTTTCTGAGCGGCCTGGCAATACGCTTTGCCATTGCTGAGTGTAAAAGCTATTTCCTGCACAGCTGTAGAACCTGCCTCGCGTATATGATAACCCGATATAGAAATGGTATTCCACTTAGGCACTTCTGTATTGCAATATTCAAAAATATCAGTGATGATTTTCATGCTGGGCTTAGGCGGATAGATATATGTACCGCGTGCTGCATATTCCTTTAGTATGTCGTTTTGGATGGTGCCGGCTATTTTCTTCAGATCGGCTCCCTGCTTTTTTGCCAGGGCTATATATAACGACAGTAGAATGTAGGCGGTGCTATTGATAGTCATGCTGGTAGAAACATCTTCCAGCTTAATACCCTGAAAAAGTATTTCCATATCCTCCAACGAATCGATAGCTACACCTACCTTACCTACTTCACCTTCCGATAGGGCGTGGTCGCTATCGTATCCAATTTGTGTGGGCAGGTCGAAGGCTACGCTTAAGCCGCTAACACCCTGCGAGAGGAGATAATGATATCGCTTGTTACTCTCTTCGGCAGTAGAGAAACCAGCATACTGGCGCATGGTCCATAGTTTGCTGCGGTACATTTCGGGGTGCACACCACGTGTAAAAGGAAATTTGCCGGGTTCCTCGGTGTTGTCGGTACGCAGGCTGTAAACTCTTTCAATTTCTATTCCGCTATCGGTGGTAAATTTTTTCATGCAGGTGCAATGATAATAACAGCCGCTTAATTAATCGCTATTCTATCAAAACAACTCCCGGCACTCTGCCTTTAAAAACTCAAGTGCCTGATCGGTAGGCAGGGCTACACCG
>DATGXP010000332.1:0-2499 GCA_035298845.1 Chitinophagales bacterium | reverse complement strand
CAAAATCTTCCAACCCAGGTTCATCAGCTGGTCGTAGCGGAATCTCGGTACTGTCCAGCGCACCCACATATAAAAGAAGATGAAGAAGATAATTTTAGCAAAAAGAACACCTACACCAATCAGCGTAGCAATGTTTCCTCCCAGCATATCGGCTACCCCATCCATGCCCGGGTAGTTGTAACCACCAAAAAACAGGATAGAAAGCAACGCTGAAGAAATAAACATATTGATATACTCGGCAAACAGGTAAAAGCCCAGTTTCATTGATGAATACTCGGTGTGGTAACCACCCACAAGTTCGCTTTCGCACTCAGGTAAGTCGAACGGGGTACGGTTAGTTTCGGCAAAAGCACATACCAGGAATATAAGGAAGGCTATAGGCTGTTTAAAGATATTCCACGATAACCACTGAAAACTGCCATCGGCACCCCAGGTTATAAAACCGTGCTGCTGTTCGGTGATAGTTTTAAGGCTAAGGCTGCCCGTCATCATTAAGATAGCGATGATTGAAAGACCCATGGCTACTTCGTATGATATCATTTGAGATGAGGCGCGAACTGCACCCATAAGGCCAAATTTGTTGTTACTGGCCCAGCCACCAATCATAATACCGTAAACACCAATAGACACCACACCAAATACAAACAGGATTGCTATATTAATATCAGCAACCTGCAACGGGACTATACGGCCAAAGAAATCGAGTGTAGCGCCCCAGGGAATAACGGCGCTCGTCATAAGGGCAGTTACAATAAATAAACCCGGCCCAAGAATAAACAGGAAACGGTTGGGGGTGTTAGGGATAAAATCCTCCTTAGTAAACATCTTTAAACCATCGGCTAATGGTTGCAGCACACCACCCCAGCCAGCACGGTTAGGCCCCGGACGGTCCTGCATAAAAGCAGCTACCTTGCGCTCGGCTAGAGTAGAATAAAGAGCGATACCCATGGTAATGGCAAAGATTACCAGTATCAACCCGAATTTTTCTATAAAAAAGTATACATCCATTTTAAAATGATCTCTTATTTCTGTTGTCTATCAAATTACTTCCCGTCTGATAATTTTTTCTCCGGCACATTGTAATTTACTCCGTTCATGCTTATAGCCTTACGGTCTTGCTGGCGGCCATACAAAATGCGCGGGTCTGTGTCAATTTCCACTTTGGCTGTCTGCTTCATGTATTTACCCTGGTTAATTACGCTCCACTTTTCCATTTTGCGTGGCCCTTCAATTGTCCAGTCAGTTACAGACTTTTTATCGTAACGACACTCATTGCAAATAAATGCCGGGTTGCCGTTTTCGTCATTTTCTACTTCATGGTAAACATCTTTGCGGGCTGTGATGCGGTAAATTTCGTTGCCAAACATCCAGACTGTAGTTTTACCGCTGCATTTGGTGCAATTGCGGTGCGCATCGTATGGCTTAAGGAACCAAACACGGCTTTTAAAACGGAAGGTTTTGTCGGTAAGCGCACCTACAGGGCACACATCTATCATGTTACCGCTCATTTCGTTCTCTACAGCATTTTTTATATAGGTAGAAATTTCAGCTGCATCTCCGCGGTTCATAATACCATGCACACGCTTAGGGGTCAGCTGGTCGGCTACATAAGTACAACGATAACAAAGAATACAGCGGGTCATGTGCAGCTGTATCTTATCGCCAATATCTATTTTATCAAAGGTCCTTCTCTCCTCTTCGTAGCGGGTTTTGGCAACACCGTAATCAAAACCAAGGTTTTGCAGGTCGCATTCGCCGGCCTGGTCGCATATAGGGCAATCTAAAGGGTGGTTTATTAACAGGAACTCCACTACCCCTTTGCGCATATCCTGCACTTTAGGGCTGGTCATGTTCTTCACCTCCATGCCATCCATAATAGGCGTGCAGCAGCTGGCCTGCAATTTAGGCATGGGGTTAGGGTTAGCATCGCTACCCTTACTAATTTCAACTAAACATACGCGGCATTTACCTCCACTACCCTTTAGTTTGCTGTAATAGCACATAGCCGGCGGAACTAAGTCGCCACCTATTTTGCGCGCAGCATTCAGGATGGTAGTTCCTGGCTCAACTTCCACGGTCACCCCGTCTATGGTTACTTTAGGCATTCTTCTGATTAAAAGTTGTGCGCGAATGTAATTTCCAATGGCATAAATTCCAAAGAATCTTTCAACATATCCAATGATGATTGAGAAACTGATAAGTACCGTTGATTTATGGAGATACAACACTACATTTGCTCCTCAAAACAGCGTCATGGCACTTACCCCTTCTAACATGCTTCCTTTAGGAACATTGGCACCTGATTTCAGCTTAAAAGATACCGTTTCAGGGCAAATTTTACGGCTAGAGCAGGTAAAGGGCCAGCGGGCTACAGTAATCATGTTCATTTGTAACCATTGCCCCTTTGTAAAACATATAAATCCCGAACTGGCGAAACTAGCTACTGATTACATTTCGCAAGGCGTTAATTTGGTGGCAATTAGCTCTAACGATATTGTT
>DATGXP010000331.1:0-1812 GCA_035298845.1 Chitinophagales bacterium | reverse complement strand
GGGTTGTCCTGCTCAGAGCAGCAGGACAACCCGGAACAGCGGGGAGAATTGCTGCTAAGGGTAAGTAACACGCCAACTGCTCTTTTCCAAATCCGCCACAGTTAATTTTGCTTTCTTCGAATAGAGTTGATATTTCATAATAGAGTCTTTTCCTGTAGTTTCTATTAGACTTTTAGTGAAGAAAAACACCTTCACTGTACTATCAGAGGCATTATTGTTTATTATATACTCCCAATTGCTCAAGGTGGGTATGCCATAAACTTCATTGGGTCCCAAAACATTGGAGTATAAATAGTTTATTCCTTTCGTATTATAAGTAATTGGAAATGACCTAATGCTGTCTAACCTTAAAGAAGTGCTGTAATAAATAGTGTCAGTGGTATTATTAACCAGCGTTAATCTAGCATCGCCATACTCACAGCTTTCTGTAGAAAGTAGTGCAATTGCTAAAAAAACAAACACATACATTTTCATGGTATTGTTTTGTAATCTATGGTGAGTGTAAGCAATTGCATGGCATCGGCTATTTAAGTATTAACTCAACTCGTCCTCAAATCGTCTGTAGCTAAGCCCAAGGCAGGTGATGAGGATGTAACTGGTATAAACAATTGTAATGCATGGATTATTCTACCTCAAATCCACCACTTTCACACCTGGATATTTCTTCGTATCAAAGGTAAAACTGTCGGCATTGGTTGCGGTGTTAGGCGCTTGTTTGGTTAGCTTGTAAACGTAGCGGGTGCCGTTTTTTTCGTAGATTTTTGATTCGGTTATTTGCAGGGTGGCTTCCTCAATGGTTACATCAATTTTAAAGTAGCTTACCTTTTTGCCCGATGGGGTCATTTCTATAACGGTAACCGGTTTGCCGTTTACGGTCTTTTTCTCTTTTATCTGGTACATATAGCCCGCCTTATAAAGCGAGAATATTTTAGAAGGAGAGAAGATGTCGTCGGTTTCTTCAAAGGTGTTTACCTGCACCTCGCGGTCGGTAGGGGAGTAGGTCCATATATTTTTGCCATCGCAAATTATCTGCTGGTCTTTAATACTGATGTTAAACTTAGCCTGCTCCAGCAACACCTTGCCTTTTAGGGTGTCGGTATATTTGCGGTCGTCGTCTGTTGGCTTTGGCTTGGGCCTTTGTATCACCAGTTTAAAGTCAGCCGAAATATTTTTATAGGCCTTATACTTTTCGCTTACCTTTTGCAGTAATGCAGCAGCCTCCGGGTCTTGTGCCGGGTTGTTCTGGGCCGCGGCAGGGTAGGAGAGGAGCAGCATGGTAACTACAATGCAAGTCAGCAGTCTACAGTCGGCAAAAAAATCAGATGCAGCTCTTAAAACTGCTTTATTTTTTAAAATCATTGGGTGTTGTTTTTTCTTATTGCCAATTGCAGAATGCAAACTGCAGACTGACTATATAGGCTGTTCGCGCAACTTTAACAAATACTGTTCCAACTCGTTCTCTGTCTTAAATTTAACTTCTCTTGACTTAGTGCCGAGGTTATCGCCCACAATACCCGCCTCCTGCAGCTGGTCCATCAGGCGGCCGGCGCGGTTGTAGCCCAGTTTTAACCTTCTTTGTATAAGCGATGTGCTGCCCATTTGGTTTTGCACTATCACGCGCGCGGCATCTTCAAACAGGTCGTCGCGCTCACCTTCTATCATAAAGTCGTCGCTGGCGCTCTCCTTGCTGTTAGGGTCAATGTATTCAGGTAACTCAAAGGCGGTGGTGTAGCCCTGCTGGTCGGCAATAAAATCGCGGACACGTTCTACTTCGGGTGTATCTACAAAACCGCACTGCAGGCGTATCATATC